>CAYZLP010000610.1:2239-3763 GCA_964478635.1 uncultured Caldilineaceae bacterium | reverse complement strand
GTGTTTAGCGTTGGCCCACCACATGTTTCGTCGAAACTGAACGTGATGCGGTAGAGTCCTGCTGCTGTTCCACCTGTCATGTCGTTCAACTTGCGAACATTCCAGGTATAGCCAAAAATGATCCTCCCCTTGACATTAATTTCGGCGTTATAGTAGCCAGGACCGTCACTGGCCTCATGGACCGCCCCGTTGAAAATTGGGCTAGGAACATTTCCGTCCCAATAACCGCCCACATAAGTGTTCAATTCCTCATCAAATGTTCGCGGTTTCCACGTAACAGAGGGTAGTGGATCATCCAGATTGGCCTGCAACTTCTGAATCGTCAAGCGAGCACAGGGTGAATAGACCGTGGCACGAGTACCCGGGCCGAGTTCAGGTATGGATGCCTCAACCGATGCCGCCAGGCCATGAACCTCGTCGATCCCCCAGCCGGAAGTATGGCGCATCTCGTATTCAGTCATCGGCTCAGTCAAATCCTGGAACAACACAACCTCCGTCCTTACCTGCGACCGTGTGTACCAGTCAACCGACTCCAGATTGTCCCCCCAGTCGATCCAGTGGACATTCACCGGGGTATCACTCCAGTCCGCACTTCCAGCCTGCCATACGTTGAGTGGATTTTTCTGGATGTACGCCTTGACAAGCGGCAGAGGATTATCCGCCAGAGGTTGGCCGGCTGGTTTGGTCAAGCTACCTGTCAAGGCATCGTTGCAGAAGGGATTGCCGTCCGGATTCAGCACCGTATTGCTTTCATCCGGGTCTGGCACACAACTGGCCGGCGTAACCTCCGGATCGACGCCATTCGTTCCCCATTGATACCACCACTCGCCTCCAAGTTGCGGCGCCATGCCCGCCGTTCCCGGCAGCGTTTTCGTCACTCCTTCCGCCCAAATTACCGGGTAGGAGAGGTTGTTGCCGGCGGTTTCGCCGCCCGGCTTGCCGCCTTTCCCGCCGCCACCGCCACCGCCGCCCTTGCCGCCGCCATCGGGGTCGGCCCAGGCCGCGCCCGCCGGCGCGAGCAGGGCGATGATGAGCACAAATACCAGCACATACTTCAAGGTCTTCATGATCTTCCTCCTCTTTCCCACGCAGGGAACCCGTCAATGTTTCAATGTCGGGACCGCGGCGCCGTGTTGTTCCTTAGCCGGGGCCACCCACAGTCACCGCCGCCTCGTTCCGGCCTACCTGCTCCTGGACCAGCTGCAGCAGATCCTGCAGCGTCCGGGAGGCGTAGTGGCGGCCGGTGAGGACGATGAGCCGGCCCTGCGTCGGGTCCAACCCGATGAGCTGCAGGTCCGGCTCATCTCGCAACAGGGTGAAAAGCGCATCACCCCAGGGTGCGTCCAACTCGGTGATGATGAGCGCCGGGACCAGCCGCCGGAGCGTCGACCACAAATCGGAGCGTGCCGGATCGATCTGCACGACGGTCCATTCACGGCACGCCTCCAGGCGAAGTTTGACCCCCTCCATTAGAATTGAGTCGCCGATGAGGGCGATGGTCCGTTGCCCATCCATGCGTTACAG
>CAYZLP010000610.1:0-2139 GCA_964478635.1 uncultured Caldilineaceae bacterium | reverse complement strand
GCGCTCATTCACGCATGAAAAAAGAGTGACTTTGCAGCCACTCTCTTTCAAATATGCGCTAATTCGTCAGCGAGGAGAATTAGGTCGTCAAGCCATCGGAGGATGAGGCGGGACTGCCGTTGGCGGCCGGTCGGATCAAGCCCTGGTGCAGGGCGTACTGGGCGGCTTCCGCGCGGTGGCTCAGATGAAGCTTGGCCAGGATGTTGCGCATGTGGGTCTTGACCGTGTGGATGCTGACCACCAGCGTTTCGGCGATCTCCTGGTCGGTCGCGCCGGTCGCGACCAGGCTCAGCACCTGCTGCTCCCGGGCGGTGAGTTGGGGGATGTCGGCTTCATCGAAGACGGGAGCATTGCGGCTCAGGCGGCGAAATTCCTCCAGCATGCGTCCGCCCAGGGCCGGCGTGATGGCTGCTTCGCCTCGGACCGCGCCCCGGAGCATGGCCAGCAGTTCCCGGGAGCGGATGCTCTTGAGCAGGTACCCTTGGGCGCCGCTCTTGATGGCCTCGAACAGGAGTTCGTCCTCGCTGCGCACCGTCAGCATGACGATGGCGATTTCCGGCAGTTCGGCCTTGATCTGACGGGTCGCTTCCACGCCGTTGCAGCCCGGCATGCCGATGTCCATGAGAATGAGGTCGGGGCGCAGCGTCCGGGCCATGACCACGACTTCCAGCCCGTCGCCGGCCTCACCCACGACGGTGAAGTCTGCTTCGGTGTTGAGAATGGTGGCCAGTCCTTCCCGGAAGAGCGTGTGATCGTCGGCCAGCAGTACCCGCACTTTGCTCATGACGCAACTCCTTGGATTTCCGCCTTCTCCGTGACCGCGAATGACGCTTTGGCCCCGGCCGCTTCCTCCGCCACCTGCCAGGTAAGCGTGACCCGGGTTCCGGCACCGGGCGCAGAGTCGATGGCCAGCCGGCCGCCCATGCGCGCCGCCCGGGCTTGCATGATGTTGAGGCCGAAGTGGCCGGCCTGGCTGGCAGCCTGGAGGTCGGGTGAAAAGCCTTGCCCGTCATCGACGACGGTCACATTCATTTCCTTGTCCCGGTGCGCCACGGCGACCGATATCCGGGTGGCGGCTGCATGGCGCCGGGCATTGGTCAGGGCCTCGGCTACCACCCGCGTGATCTGCTCCAGCTCTTCTGCGGAGAGGAAAATGGACCCGGCGCGCGCCGGGTCTTCTAGGCGTACCGGCGTGCCGCTGGAGCGATTGGCCGCGCCAACCACCCGGGCGAGGGCATCACCCAGCGCGCGTTTGGGTTCCGGCGCTGACTGCAGGGATGCAATGGAGCGGCGCACGTCCAGGGTGGCCCGCTCGATGATCGACTGAATCCGCTCGAATTCTTCCAGCACGGGTGCGACGCGGCCCTGCTCCAGCATACCGGCGGCCCGATCCGTGGTGAGGCCGAGGTAGCTCAACGTCTGGGCCAGGCCGTCGTGCATCTCGGCCGCAATGCGCTGGCGTTCTTCCAGAGTGGCAGCCCGCTCCAACTGCTGGTGCAGGAAGGCGTTTTCCAGGGCCGCCGCGGCCTGCCCGGCATAGTTTTCCAGCAGATCGATGTCATCCGTGTTCCAGGCCGTTCGACCTTCCGCGCCGGTCAGGAAGAGAAAGCTTCCGGGTGCCTGACTCGTGCAGAGGGGTGCGCAGAGCAATGCCTGCCCGTCGGCCAGGGCTCGCCACTCTTCGGCCGTGCAGGGACACTGCTCCTCTTGGGCGACGAGAAAGGGGCGGCGCGTCGACAACTCGGTTCGGATCGCGCCGGGCAAAATGGCCAAGGTTGCAGGCGGATCGGCCGGTCCCGGCTTGTCCTTGATAGAATCCACGCAGCTTGCCACCAGCCGGGCGGACTGCTGGCCCTCGTCCCAGCGGAAGAGCAACCCGGCGGCGGAAGCCGTGAGCTGGGTCGCCTGCTGGACGATCAGCTTGTTGATCGCGGCCAGATCCAGCGTCGAGCTCAGCTCAATGCTCATTGCGTGCAGTGCAGCCATGCCTGTAGCCCAGCGTTGGGTCTTCTCATAGAGGCGGGCATTTTCTGCCTCGGCCTGGACGCGTTCGACGATTTCGCGCTGCAGGCGATTGTTGGCTGCGGTCAGCGCCCCGGTGCGCTCCTCCACCAACTCTTCCAGTTGATTTCGATAGAC
>CAYZLP010000609.1:0-3765 GCA_964478635.1 uncultured Caldilineaceae bacterium | reverse complement strand
GCCTCCCGGAAGTGCCACAGACCGCTGCCGAGACAGCCGATGCCGGCGCCCATCGATTCATGACCCGGCTGTTCAGGGGCGAGGAGGGCGCCTGGGTTGTCCGTAACCGGGACCGCTTCTGGCGCTGGACCGGTGAGGGGTGGGAAAATTACGGTCCCGACACGCTCCAGGACGAACTCTACAGCGTCATTGCCTGTTGTGCAGCCGGCTCGTTGGTCGGTTCGGATCGCCAGGGACTGTGGCGTCTCGATGAGGCAGGCGCATGGACGCGCATCGATGACGGACACTTCGATCGGCGCAAGATCACGGGCGGCTTGAAAGCAGGCGCCCAAACGCTCGTGGCCACTGAAAACGGTCTCTTCGCGTCGCCCGATCTGACGCGGTGGGCGCCTGTGTCAGGCCTGGCGCCCACGGTGACGGACCTCATCATCGATCCGCAAGACGCCACACGCTGGTATGCCGCAACGCCGGCCGGCGTTTTCCGGAGTGACGATGCCGGTGCAAACTGGAACGCAATTAGCCCGCCGTGGGTCGTCTGGGATCTTGCCCTGGGCCAAAATGGCCGCCTCTTTGCCGCTCGCGGCAGCGGCTTGGCCTGGACCGATGGCCCAGGGAACACGCCGGTTACCTGGAAGCAGAGCGCGGGCATGGAGACTGTCACCTTTTTCCGGGTGGCGCCCCATCCGGTCGATCCGCGGCGCATCTGGGCGGGTTCGTGGGGCAACGACATCGGCGTAAGCGAAGATGGCGGCGCGACCCTGACGCCGCTGCGCAACGGGTTGGAAACGCTGAGCGTCCTGAGCATTCTCTGGCATCAGACGCCCGGCCAGATCACCATCGGCGCCATTGAAGGCCTTTTTCGCAGTGATGACGACGGGGCGAGCTGGTTCAAGCTGCCCGGTCCGCTGCAGAATCAGACGATCTACGCGCTGTTGCAGGCCGAAAACGGCACGATCTGGGCCGGCGCGGCCGATGGTCTCTGGCAGAGTGGGGATTACGGTGTCACGTGGCGTCGCGTGTCGGAAGTTCCGGAGACCACAATCCTCAATCTTGGCCAAACGATCGCGGGCTCCGCGTCTCTGCTCTGGGCAGGCAGCGAAGGCGACGGCTTATGGCTGAGCCACAATCAGGGAGCCACGTGGCTGGCGGCCGGCCCTCCCGGCGAGAGCGTCTATGCCTTGACCGAGGCGGTCGATCGACGAGTGATCGCCACAGGCGCCGGATTGATGGCAACGCCTGCAGCGCAGCCATCCCAATAGCGATTTGGATGCATCCCCTTCCTCGCCTCACCCCTCGCCGGACACAAACCGGCGATGCACCACAAGCTCACTTCGTGGACGCGAAATCGGTAACAAACGCAACCCGTACAGCGGGAAGTTTTTGTGCTATCATACTGATTAGTCATCCTCGCACCATTCGACTGGCCGGCGACCGGGTGAAATCCGCCACTTGGTAACGTTCGCGCAGACGCCAAGCCCCACGCAACGGCAGGCGCTCACGCCGAAAAATGGTCCCATGTGGACGCTCTGTCCCCCTCCCCCACTTGATTGAAGAAACATCGCCGTCAACAATATCGATGCCGGTCAAGGCTTGCTCTATCTGACGCTATCTGCGGATCAACCGGCTTGTCCAAGGAGCATTCACATGCGATTGCCGCCAGTCCAGCGAATTACAGAAACACCAGCGCGCTATCCCCGAACGGTCCGAACTGCCCATACCGTGGCGGCCCTATGTATCGCGTTCCTTTTTTGGCTGATACCATTACGTCCTGCCCAGGCAGAATCAACCCCAGTCACACTGCAGACGGCAACGACGACCGCGAGATCAACCGCAGCGGCGCCTGCGCAACCGGCGACGCCGGAATTGATCGACCGGGCCTATGCCGCCGGGGAAATTACGGCCGAGGAGCGGCTGCTCTATCTGGCCTACGCCGTCTATGCGCCGGAATCCCTGCCGGCGGCCTATCAGAGCGACACGCCCTGGTCGGGTACTGCAGTCGTGGCGGAACTTTACGCAGCAAGTGCCGCGATGGAAAACGCCGGCGAGGAGGTAACCGGGGCAGCCGCGGATGAATTCCTGGGCCTCATGCGCAGCGATGCGGCCACGGTTTGTGACGTTGACGATGGGCCAAATTCGCTCAATTCCGCCAACTTCCACCTGAACTACGCTACGATCGACGGCGGGTTGACTGCACAGGACTATGCAGACTCGCTGGAACTGGCCTATTCCGTCGAGGTGACCGACTACGGTTGGGCCAAACCGCCCTACTGCACGGCCGGCAGCGGCAGTTGCTCGGCCACCAATCCGTGGAATCGCTATCCGGTTCAGGTCGCAAACCTGGGTGGCGGCCTCTACGGCTATGTTACATCACCCGGCGGAAGCTACACGGGTTTCCTCGGCGACAACGCCAACACGCCGGCTGTGGAAACGGGCGCGCTGGCCTCGTGTATGGTACTCAACCGGGATTACACCGGCTTCCCCGGCGGCCCTCAATTCTCCTTGGATGTCACCACCGCCCACGAGTTCGCTCATTCAATTCAGTTTGGATACGGCGATCCGGCTCCGCGTGAAGGCCGCATGTGGTATGAATCCATGGCGGCCTATGCGGAGGATGAGGTACTGGATGACGCAAACGACAACTACCAGTACCTCTGGCCGGCCTTCGACCGCTGTCTCGGCAGGTATCCCGACAATATCAGCCCTTATGCCCAATGGTCCTTTTTCCGTTATGCAGCGGAGCAGAGTGGCGGCGCCAATCTTACGGACGGCGGCGAAAATCTATTCGAGGACTTCTGGGCGAATGTTGCGCAAGGCCAGGGCGCCTTGACTGCCTATGACAATGCTCTGGCTACAAAGGGGACTACTCTCAACGACACTTTTCACGCCTACGCCATCGCGACCGGCTTCCTTCGCTCCTGCCCCGAGGCCTCGCCCTACTGTTTCGAAGAGGCTGCCGGCTACCGCGCCGCCGCAGGCATGCCCGTCGTTCACGGCGGGATTAGCGCGATCGGCGATTCGGTCAGCGAAGCGCTGGAGAACCACTTTGCCCTCAACTGGATCACATTGCCGACCAGCGGACCCTACGCGGTGACGCTCTCTGCTGCAGAACCCCTGCGCGTCAGTCTGGTTGCAGAGACGCCCGGCGGACTCGACGTGACGCCGCTGACTGCCAATGGAGGCCAGAGCACGGCGTCTCTTGCGACCTATCAGCCACCGGCCGATGCGACGCGCGTCCTGGCCGTGGTGACAAATCAACAGGTGACGAGCGCCAACCCCGCTTCCTGCGCCGCGACGGCGTATGCGCTGAGCACGGCTTCCCCCGCAGCGGGTGCGATCGAAGTCACCGGACCGGCGGATGCCACGGTGGGACCGGGGGAGAGCATCGTCCATACGTTCACGCTGCAAAATCGTGGAATCGAGGCGGAAGAGTTCGCGTTGGCCACCGCGTCAAGTGAAGGATGGGCCGATTTCAGCGAAGTGCCGGCCACGCTCACGATGCCGAATGGCGCCACCCGGACAGTCACCGTAACCGTCAACGTGCCGCCTGCAGCACAAACGAACATGCTCGAGATCTCACAGCTTACGGTCACAAACATCGCAGATGCCGGCCTGTCCGACAGTGCGTCGGTGCGCACGACCGTCGCCGAACAGAGTACGGCCAGTTCCTATCTGCCCCTCGCGCTCAGAAGGGGCGGCGTTCCATCCTGTACACCCGACCCGGCCGGCGAATCCGACAACTTCGACGATGCCATCACGATTTGCAGC
>CAYZLP010000608.1:0-3776 GCA_964478635.1 uncultured Caldilineaceae bacterium | reverse complement strand
CGCCGGGGAGACCAGACCACGAGACCGGCCAACGCAAAGGCCCCCGACACCAAGAAAACGGTGCCGGCGCCGCCAAAATCCACAAAGCCGTGTCCCAGGCTCAGGTTGCGTCCCAGGGCGTTCAGCCAGCCGCCCCCTTGCACCCAGTTGCCGGCCAAGGGGTAAATAAACGCACCGATCAAGAAAGCCAGGGCAATAGTGGCGATCGCCTGGGCCCGCCGCCGCAGGGCTATCACGGGAATGAGGGCCGCGGTAATCGTCCATGGCAGGTGGCCCAGAAATAGCGTGTAGGCTAGTGTCGTGATCCCGGGACCCGATAGGAACCAGCCACTCAGACCGGCCATGCCCCAGCCGATGCCCCATTCGCTGGAGAGCATGCTCCATTCCCAGACCAGATCGCGCAATTCCGCGTCGGGATAAACCAGGCCGACGCCGCCGAATTGCAGGGCAAAGCCAAAGGCCCAGTATCCCATGGTCACCACGCCAATGGCCGCCAGCGCACCCAGCGCCGCGTCCCATGCACGGGCTGCGGACATATCCGCAACGCCGATCAGGACGACGCCGGCCGGGACGAGCAGCGCCAGCGCCGTGGCAAGGACATACCAGATCAGGGGCGTCTGCGTCACGGGGAAGGCAACGGGCTCACCGCCCTGGGCCAGGAGCACGTCCGGGAAAAACAAGAGCAAGCCCAAGAGGATGGTTACGCCCCGGAATAACAGAAGCGCCGGTCGGTAGCGGGGGGAAACGCGATGGCAACGTAGTTCGGTCATGAAGCCCTTTCTGAGCCGGCTGAAACTGGCCTGCAGTCCATACGGTCGGTGGCTGAAAATCGCTGCGTATCATACCAAAATGGTCTGGGAACAACAAAGTTGTGGTAGACTGCACCCTTTGGGAACCGTCTACGAATTGGGGTCGTCCGGCAGATTATTGCCATGCAAAACGCATCGACAACGCCGTTTCCGGAGTCTAAAGCGGGCGTCGTGCCGAAACCGACTGTCCCTGCTGATTGGTATTCAACCACCGGTCGCGGGCATGGCAGGCCGCAAGCTCAGCCTGCGGTTCCAGGAGCCAATGCCGGCACGCTGTCGGAAAGCGCCAGCAATCGTCGGTGGCGATGGTGGGCGGCGTTGGCCATATTCCTCGGCGCGCTCATCCTCTATGGGGCAACCGCCGGTCCCAGCATCGTGGAGCTCTTTGATGACAGCCTGGAATTTCAGCTGATCGGCCCCACATTGGGAATTGCCCACCCGACAGGATATCCTCTCTACACCTTGGGCGGATTTTTGTGGAGCCGGCTGCTCTTTCCCGTTGGAAACTGGGCATGGCGCATGAATCTCTACAGTGCGCTCTTTGGCGCCCTTACAGTAGCGCTGCTGTTCCACCTGACGACGCGCCTCGTGACCCGAACCGGCGGCGGGCCGAACTGGTGGGCCGGATTGGCTGCGGCTGCTTTCTTCGGTCTCGGACCGACCTGGTGGGGCCAGGCTACAATCGCCGAAGTCTATGCACTGCACAACTTCCTCCTCATCGCGCTCATGAGCGTTGCAATCGGCATCAACCGAACGGTGAGTGACGCGCGCCCGGACGCACCGCCCGCGGGCACTGCATTTCAGCGGCGCATGACACTGATCGCCCTGCTCGTTGGCCTGGGGCTGGCCCACCACCGCACCATCGTCCTGGCACTGCCGGGCCTTGCCCTCTACCTGCTCTGGAGCGTGCCGGGCATTTGGCGGCCCCAACGGGCCTGGCTGCTGTGGCTGGTAGCGCTGCTCACACCGTTGCTGCTCTATGCCATCCTGCCCCTGAGGGCAAGCATGGGCGTGCGCGATCTCAACGGCGCCTACGTCAATACGGTTACGGGCTTTTTCGACCATGTCCTGGCCCGCAGCTATACGTCATTCTTTCGTGAGAACGCGCTGGCCGTCGCACGGTCTGCGGGTGACTGGCTCACGCTGGTGCGCAATGAGATCGGCCTGGTCGGCCTGGCGCTTGCGCTAGTGGGACTTCCCTGGTTGTTTGATGGGCGGCGCCGACCCGCCAAAGCCTGGTTCTTCATTCTCGTGGTCGGTGCAACCAATCTGCTCTTTGCCCTCAATTACCGGGTTGGCGATGTGGAGGTTTTTCTGCTACCGGTCTTTCTCTGCCTGGCCCTCTTTGCCGGCGCCGGCGTCGGTACAGTAGAAAGGCTCTTGACGCCCTATAGCGATTTGGCGGGCAACATTCTGCAGGGGACAATGGTCGTTTTGTTGGCGTTCGGCGTGGGCGGACGCGGGCCTAGCGTAAATCGAAGCGATGATTGGCCCGCCCATGATTATGCCGTGGCCATGGCCAAAGTCCCGTTTCCGCCGGGCAGTCATGTGATCGGCCTGGAAGGCGAGATGACGGCCTTGCAGTACATGCAGCGGGCCGAAAACCTTGCCCCCGGCGTCACGCCCGTGGTGGCTGATGATCCGGACAAACGCCGCGCGCTGCTGGCGTCTCTGGTCGAGGCGGGAAACCCGGTCTATCTCACCCGGGAACTGGCCGGCATCGAGGAGCGCTACAGCTTTGGCGCCGACGGTCCCCTGGTTCACGTATGGCCCCGGGGAGAGGCGGAGCCCAGTGAGCCCACCCATTGGCTGGACGAACGCATGGGTGACGGACTGTTGCGGCTCGTCGGTTACGACGCCGCGATCCTGGAAGAGGCGGGCGGACCGGCCCTCGCGCTTGCTCTGTACTGGCAGCCTGATGGGCAAATTGACGGGAACTACAAGCTCTCGCTGCGCGTTCTAGATGAGATGGGCGAACCACTGGCCGATGGCGCGGGAAACGCTCTGGTCGCCGATCGCTTTCCCTTGCGGCAAGTCGCGCCGACCTGGTCGTGGCTTCCGGCGGAGATGGTGCGTGACGTGCAGACAATCGACCTGCCAACGGATTGGCGCGACCGGGCATCCCGGCTTCAAGTGATTGTCTACGACGCAGAGAGCATCGCCGAAATCGGGCGTTGGGAACTGAATCTGGCTACGCTTCGTCCATGATTTTGGAACGCTCAATTTTGGCGGGCCTACCAACTCGTGCCATAATTGGCAGTTGGACTGACGCCATGTTGGGCGTCGAGCTTTGCGAACTGTCGATTGCCCACGTAGGGCGCAGCGGAGGAGATGGAAATCAGACTCCGCTGACCGAGATCACAGGCATCATGGGATTCCACACAGGTGTGAATTCCTGCTTTTATCCTGAAACAATCAAAACGGTAAGGGGTATGTAGAAATGAAAAATGCACGATTGCTTGTCGTCGCCGTGTCTGTTCTGGTAATGCTGGCCCTGGTTGCTTGTCAGCCGATCCAGGTTCCGGAGGAGATGGCCGGTGACGCCGGTGACAGCGCGGCGGCCGCTGCAACGGAGACTCCTGGGGAAGAGGGCGAAGACGCCACGGCAGACGATTCTGCGGCCCAAGAAGCTGCGGCCCAAGAAGCTGCGGCTGAGGAAGTCGTTCTGGATGAAAGCATGGCCATTGCGACCATCGCGACCCGCTCTTTGCGCGTGCGCCAAGAGCCGAGCGAAGATGCCGAGGTCGTCTTCGGCGTGAGCGAAGGCGAGCGCTACAATGTGCTGGAGATTAGTCCTGACGGCGGTTGGGTCCGGCTGGTGCTTCCCGGCGCGCCGGAGGGTAGCGGTTGGGTTTCCGCCGGCCTGGTTTCGGTTGATGGCGAGCTGAGCGGCGCTGCCGCCGAGGCGACGTCTGCACCGGCTGAAGAAACTGCCGCCGAAGCGACGCCTGCGCCGGCCGAGGAAGC
>CAYZLP010000607.1:0-3786 GCA_964478635.1 uncultured Caldilineaceae bacterium | reverse complement strand
CTGCCCGGGAACTTCATCATGCCCGCGCACGGCTTTTGAGCGGCGGAACACAGCCGGATAGAGTCTGGGTAACCAGGTCAGGCTATTGCACTGCGCCGATCTCCTGCAGCATGAGCAGCGTACCCTGCAGGTCATCCAGATCGCCGAGATTGAAGTCCGGCGTGTCGATCTCAGCAAGCGGGCGGATGGCGGGGTTGACTGCGATCTCGCCACCGGCCAGAGGATACTCGTTCGTCTCATCGGCGAAATATTGCTGGGCTTCGGGGCTCAGCAAGTAGTTGACAAAATCCAGGGCCGCTTCCTGATTTGCACTGGAATTGACGATGCACGCTCCGGCCACGTTGATCATTGCGCCTAGATCCCCCGCCGGGAAATAGTAGTTCGCGGCCGGGAAATCGGGATCTTCAGCCAGGAAGCGGAACAGATAGTAGTGGTTGACCAGCCCAACTTCTACTTCCCCGCGCCCCACGGCCTCGACAATAGATGTGTTGTTGGGATAGACCTGGGCGCCGTTGGCAACCATCTCTTCCAGCCACTGCCCGGCGGCATCTTCGCCGGCGTTGACCCGCAGCGCGGTCACAAAGGCCTGAAAGCTGCCATTGGTCGGCGCCCAACCGACCCGGCCCGACCAGGCTTCATCCGTCAGATCAAAGACGCTGGCCGGCAAGTCGGCCTCGCTCAGCATATCGGTGTTGTAGACCAGCGTACGCGCCCGTCCGCTGACGCCGATCCAGTCGCCGTCCGGGCTCACGAAACGGGGATCGACTTGCCCCACAATCTCCTGGGGCAAAGCCGTGCAGCGTCCGGCCCCAGCCAGGGCGCCCAGCGCGCCCGCATCCTGGCCAAAGAAGACATCGGCCGGTGAATTCTGGCCTTCCTCCAAGATGGTGGCCGCCATTTCGGCCGTATCCCCATAGCGCACCTGGACGTCAACGCCGCTTGTGGCGGCATACTGCTCCAGCAACGGTCCCACAAGATTTTCGTTGCGGCCGGAATAGACAAGCAGGGACGCCTCCTCGCCATCGGCTGCCGGGTCACCGGTCGGGGCGACAATCGGCGTCGCCTGGCAGGCGGTCAGCGCCAACAACGCAATGAGCAGAACGGCGCCGGTACGGGCAAGGCCCGGGATTTCTCGAACAAAACTCATTATGCAATCTCCTTCAAAGAATAACTTAACGAAAATTTGGCGGCTACAGAAGCGCCACAGAAGCGCCACTGTGGCGCCACAATTGCGCCACTGTGGCTCGAAAATGCGAACCATCAACCAGATGGCGACTGAAGTCGCCGTTTCGAACGGTCGCGCCAGCGACGCCACGCTGAGCCAGGCTCAGCAGATCGGGACGCCAACGGGCACAGAGCAGAAGGCTAACACGCAGAGCGCGACATTTCAAGGGGGTCACGGGGTCAATTTCCAGCTTTGGCGCTTTGGCGCGGCCATGCCTGTGGCTTAACCGTTCTAGGTCTGGCATTGAACCGTGCTTAATTGGGCCGTTAAACTGCGCTTAAGCTCTTTTGGGCCACGTCCCGGATTTTATGGGACATCTGTCCCCTAGCGACCCGCTGCGTGCATCGCTATACTGGCCACAGAGAATTTTGGTGGCCAGTTAGGGAACGCGTTTTTTTTCAGAGGTATCTCTTTCCATGACGAATCATAGCCGACAGCCAATGCCGTCCCCCATGCCCGCAACCCCTTGCTCTTCAGTTCAGCAGAGCGCCCCGCGTGCTCTGAGCGACCTGCAGGTGGGCCAAAGCGGCATCGTCTCTCGCCTGGACATTCGAGGGCGCAGCCGTCGGCGACTTCTGGAAATGGGTCTCGTCACTGGTGAACGTGTCCGGATAGAGCGGGTTGCGCCGCTGGGCGACCCGGTTGCACTGCGCATCAAAGGTTATCAGCTAGCTCTGCGCCGGGCCGACGCCCAACAAATCTGGGTTACTCATGTTGAATAGATCCACATCCGCTGCGCTTCAACTCCGGTCAGACGGTGGAGGCGCAGCCGAAGCAGACCGCCGGCTCGTGCTCATCGGCAATCCCAATACGGGCAAAAGCTCCATCTTCAACGCGCTAACGGGCGCGCAGCAACACGTGGGCAACTGGCCGGGCAAGACCGTCGAAAAGAAGGTCGGCTGGTTCACCCACGGTGGGCAGCGTTTCGAACTGGTCGACCTGCCGGGCGCGTACAGCCTCTCCACCTTTACGCTCGAAGAGACCGTGACCCGGGGCGCGCTCCAGACCCTGGAACCCGATCTGGCAATCGTCGTCATCGACGCCGCCAACCTGGAACGCAATCTCTACCTGGCCGTCCAGGTGCTGGAAACGGGAATTCCCTGCGTCATTGCGCTCAATATGATCGACGCGGCGGCAAGCCGGGGGCTGACGATCGACCGGGAACAGCTTTCCGCGGCCCTACAGGCACCGGTCGTTCCCATGATCGCGCGCCAGAAGCAGGGCATCGGCGCCCTGATCGAAGCCGTCTCTGCCGTATCGACGGCCGGCTTCCGGCTGGACTACGGTCCTGAAGCCGAAGCCGTGCTGGAGACGCTCAGCGCAGCCGCGCAAAGCCTGGCCCCTCTGGCCGAACAGCCGGATGCCCGCTGGCTGGCGATTCAACTTCTGGAAGCCGATGAGAATACCTGGTCCGAAGTGCAGAACCTCGCCGGCGGCGCGGAGCTGTGCCGGCTGGCAGCCACTGCAACTGAGCGGCTCGAAGGGCACTACGGCGACGAGATCGACATCCTCATGGCCGACCGGCGCTATCGCTGGATCAACGAAGTCGCCACTTCGGTCCAGCAGGAGCCTGAGGTGACGGGGCCGACGCTGACGGAACGCATCGACGCGATCGTGACCCACCGCTGGCTGGGTCTTCCCATTTTTCTGCTGGCCATGTGGATCGTCTTCAAGCTGACCACCGACGTGGCTGCCCCGCTGGTTGACTGGATTGCCTTCGTAATCGAAGGTCCCGTCACCCACTGGGCGAGCGCGCTATTTGCCTATGTCGGTCTGGCCGGAAGCTGGATAGCCGGCCTGGTCGTCGACGGCATCATCGCTGGCGTCGGCGGCGTCCTGGTCTTCGTGCCCGTGCTGGCCATGCTTTACCTCGCCCTGGCCCTGCTGGAAGACTCGGGCTACATGGCGCGGGTTGCCTTCGTCATGGATCGACTCATGCGACCGTTCGGGCTCCACGGCCGGAGCTTCCTGCCCATGATCGTGGGCTTTGGCTGCACGGTTCCGGCCATCTACGCCACCCGCACCCTGGAACGCCGGCGGGATCGGGTGCTCACCGGCCTGTTGGTGCCCTTTATGAGCTGCAGCGCGCGCCTGCCGGTCTATGTGCTCTTCGCCACCCTCTTCTTTCCCACCCATGCGGGCGCGGCCCTCTTTTTCATCTACCTGCTGGGCATTGTGGTGGCCATCGGTTTGGGGCTCTTGCTGCAACGCACGCTTCCCGCCACGGAAGAAGAAAGCCTCTTCGTGCTGGAGTTGCCACCCTACCGCCTGCCCACGTTCCACAGCATTAGTCTCCACGCCTGGCGACGCGTGCGGGCCTTCATCCGCAAGGCTTGGACGGTCATCCTGGGCATGAGCATTCTGGTTTGGGCCCTCATGAGCATGCAGGTTAGCCCGGCGCAGGGCGGAATCATGTCCTCCGCTCAGGTAGAAGAGAGCCTTTTCGCCACGCTGTCCGCCAGGGTCGCGCCCGTCTTTGAGCCTTTGGGTTTCGGCAATTGGCAGGCGACCGGTTCGCTCTTGACCGGCATGATCGCCAAGGAGGTGGTCATCAGTTCGCT
>CAYZLP010000606.1:0-3787 GCA_964478635.1 uncultured Caldilineaceae bacterium | reverse complement strand
GGTGTTGGAGTTTTGCGTGAACTATTTTTGCATGACGACGATATCATCGAATCCGGTGATTGACTCTCCCGACGGTAGGCCGGTCCGGCTGTTCCAGAAGGTAATCTGGTTGTCGTGGCCGCCAGATGCGATGATATTGCCACGGGGATGCAGCGCAACGGACCTGAGCGGCGCACTGTGACTGCGGAGAGCACGGATACGATGCGGGTTGTTCTCCAAGGCGCTGCGCAAACTGTTGATGGTTTCTGCATTGGCTGCCCGATGACTAGCCTCTATGCTCAACAGCAGGGACAAATCGACGGTTTCTGCATTTTGCAAGGCATCATCGGCCAACTGCCGAGCCAACAATCTCTGGGTATACGCACTCACTTCCCTGCGTGCGGCCTCAGCCGCAGCCTGTGCTGCGTGCGATTCGGCAGCCCGTTCTTCGGCCATGCGCTGGTTTTTCTGAGCAATCACTTCGGCCTCTCTCGCATGACGATATTGGCCGACGGCAAAAAGCAGGCTGATCAAGAGAGAAACAGCCAGCAGCATAATGGCTGCAGCCGTGTACTTCACGTAGGGCGGAATGGCGCTCCACCAATTGTCCGGGCGATGGTTGCGGATCCAGCGCTTGTCGAAAACCTCCCGGTAAATGCGATTGCGCACGCGTAGATGGCCAGCATCGTCTGCGTAAACGATGCCAGATAGCTTCAGATGTGAGAAGACCAGCGACTGCTGTTCGTCCCGTATCGGTCGCCGGCTGGCATGCACACGGCGATAGGCGGATAGGACCGCCTGTCGATCGGGCGCCCGTTCCGTCAGCATATCGCGTACGAACTGCAGGTTGTTATCCCGTTCGCTCATTTCTCCCAAAAACACGCTGCCCACAATTTCGTCGATGGCCTGCGAAGTAGATGGTACGGGCTGTTGTTCGACCGCGGCCGCGCACAGACGCTGGGTGAGATAAGGGTGGCCGCCGGTCCAGTCTAGGATCCAACGCAACGTCTGCGCCGCCTGGGCAGGCGGCAACCCAAAGCCTTTGGACAGAATGCTGGCCTCCGCGAAGTTGAAATCGGTCAGGTCGACACGGTGACCGATGTTGAACGGCGTACGTTTGGGGTCGTTGATCAGGTCGCTGGGCGAGGCAACGCCAATCAGCACGAACGAAAGGCGCTGCAGTGCCGGCGTCATCGCGCGCGCATTATACAGATAGCGTATCGTAGCGAAGAAATCATCTCGAAAGGACAGCGTCAATGTTGTGTCGATCTCATCCACGAAGATGACGACGGGCTCCGTACCTTCTGCACTCAGGACATCTTCAACGAAGCGGGCGAAACGCTGGTTGGGCGCGATGGCCGCCTGTTCCGCCCAGAACGCAGTGACATCGACCACCAGGCGCAACTGACGTTTGATGACGTACAGAAACCCCAAGTACCACGCCTCATCGGTGGTCTGCGTACCGAACATGGTGGCGTCGACGATGACTGAATGGAAGCCATGCTCCGTGAGCCGCTGGGCCGTGCGAATCATCAGGCTGGACTTGCCGACCTGGCGAGCGGCCAACAGATAGGCGAATTGATGTTGGCGACACAGGTGCAACAGCTCGCTGTCCGCCTGACGCTCGATGTAAACGCCGGCGCCGGCTTGCACCGTGCCGCCGAGGGTGTAGATCCGCGGTTCAATCATCAAAGCGATCCTTCAGGAAATCTGCGTAGAGCTGGCAGCGCGGCAGAAGACGGCGGCCCTCTTCATGCACCAAACCTGCGCCGCGCAGGCGAAAAAGAAGCTGCTGATCCAAGCAACTGCCCTCTTGGTAAACCTGACGCAGCGCCGCCAGCAGCGCCGGTCTTGCGCCGATTCTAAGCACCAGTGAGCGGAGATGATCGCCAAAGGGGCCGTTGTCATCGCCGGCTTGGGCAAAGAGTTCAGCCGTAGAGATGCGTGCGCTCGCTACCAGATACAGCGCGCGTTGGGTGAGATACGGATGACCGTGCAGCAGCGCCATAAGCCGCAGTTCCTCGTCAGGCAGCAGCGGAGACCCATACCGTCGATTCAGCTGTGCGCATTGATCGGCCGAAAAGTCTTCCAGGCTGAGCACTTCGCCGACATTGAAGGGGGATTCGTTGAGGTTGTCGATGAAAGAATAGGGTTCCGTCGATGTGACAAGGGCGAGCGTCAGCCGTTTCCAAATCGGTTCAAGTGCGCGCTGATTGTGCCACGCCCTCAACATGCCGAAGAAGTCGGAGCGAAAGTCAGTCGCGAAGAGGCTGTCCGCCTCGTCCATCGCCAGCAAGACCGGTCCGTCGACCGAGGGGAGCAGATAATCTCTGAAATAGTCAGTACAGCGCATGGGATTGGGCAGCAGCTCTTGCCAATGCGCGTCCGTTTGATCGGACAGACCGAGCCCGCGCCCAACCAGCGCACAAAACTGGCGATAGAAGCGCTCGGGGTCGTCGATCGACGCACGCAGCAACTGGAAATCAACATAAACCACATGTTGCGCCAGTTGCTTGGCCTCCTGTGCGATCCGCACCAGCAGAGAACTCTTGCCGACCTGGCGCGCGCCTTTGATGGTAATGGTTGCGCCTTGCCCGTACACGGAATCGATGGCGATGGCATCGCTGCGACGGACAATGTAGAAATCAGAATCCGGATCCATCGTTCCCTGCAGCATCTCGAACCGTCCCGAGGCCGGCTTGACCTGCGCCTGGGGCAAAGGCGGTTGTGGGCTTGAAGGTTCACTGATAAACGCGTCTCGTAGCTGCCGATCGACTGGCAACGGTCGACCGAACGCCGCTTTGCGGAGTTCCTCGAGGAGACGAGGAGTGTCGGACGCGTTGCGCCAGAAGGTCCACTCGACATCCGACAACAATTCCGCCAGCGATCCGGGATACGACGCGCGATAGTTCAGCCGTACGATCAACAAACGAGGCTGATTCAGCCGTTGTCGAGCCAATTCGCCAATGGTTTCCAACTCCCACGGCGCCACTTCACCCGCCACCGCGGTCTGAGATAAAAACGCGATGACCAGATCCGCCTTGCTAAGTTCTTCTTCGATGAGCTTGCTCCAGCTTTCGGTGACGCGTTGGCCGCTATCGAAGAATACCGGGATTTCATCCAGGGCCAGACCCTGCGCCACGCGGAGGGCGACGTCCAAATCCGCTTGACTGCTGCGGTCATAGCACAGGAAGACATAGGGCTTGGACTCGGGGAAGAGTTCCTGCAGCAGCTGACTACGTGTCGGGTGCTGCGCCTGTGTCAACATGCTGCGCGCCCACTGTCGTTCAAGTAGGCCATATTCGACACAATAGCGGACTAACTTCTCCACACAGCTTTGCACCGAAGGGATATTGCCGCGACACCAGTAGTCGACCGTTGCCTCGCTGAAGCCGGTCTCAACGGCAATTTCTTGCTGTACGATACCGATTCGTTTGTCCTGTCGGGCAGCGACGGTCCGTATGCCCTGCTTCAATAGGCTGCCGAAGCGCGGGTTAACCACTTGAACTCCTATTCTGAGGTAATGGAGGCGAGAACTGGGTCGGAGCATCTTCGTGATACGTTACAGCGTACGACGAACACCTTCTGACTATGTTCAGTGCCCTAAGCGTCGGGCGATCGCTGCCGCTTTCCTCAAGGTGGCCCGGATCGATTACGTATTCTCGTAAGGTTGCGGTGCGACGCAATCTCGGTCGAACCTACGCCTTTACGTAAGCGATTTGAGTTATAGTAGATCCATCTTCATTGGCCTGGCAGCTGTCAAGTAGAGACGTTCTTTTCGCACAACTACTGTGCAATCCCTTTACAA
>CAYZLP010000605.1:0-3788 GCA_964478635.1 uncultured Caldilineaceae bacterium | reverse complement strand
GTCGCCGACGATGATCTTGAGCAGGGTAGTCTTGCCCGCGCCGTTTGCGCCGACGAGGCCGATCTTCTGCCCGCCATCGAGCGTCAGCGAAACACGGCTCAGGACCGTCCGGTCGCCAAAGCTTTTTGAGAGTTCGTGAATGGTCAATAACACAAGCGCCTCCGTAGATGGTGCCGAAGACGGCCCGGGCGGACGGATCGCAGTCGTCGCGCCCGACAGTGTTCTGTCAGGCGTTGTTCTGCCGCCGCAGGATGCGCTAAATAGATTCTTGCAAAGGGAGGGGTCGCGGCGCAGCGCTCGGCAGCAGAAAACAAAACGGCCACGCGGCAAGAATGCCCGTGGCCGTCGCATGCGTCTGCTCGCAACGTGTGCCGCTGTTTGAGGACGCCGGAATCAGCTAGATTCTTGCCGGTTAACGTGGACGAATTTCGTCGCTGACTGCTTCATGCTGCACACGTATTGCTGGGTGACCGTTGGTCACGATGGAACCTACCTCATTACAACCTTGTTCAGCATAGCACCGGTGAGACGGCCTGTCAAACTATTTCGCCCGGCAGCGCCAAATCGCTTACACTATAACACGAATCATGCTCCGGCCTGCGGAAAAGGAGATTCGCTTGAATTACTATGATGATGCAAAAAACGTGGCGAGCTACATCAAGATGGCCGAGGGCTATGATGGGACTGCGTTGGTACAAGTGTTGACCCAGTACCTGCCTGTCGGCTCGGCCGTCCTGGAATTGGGCATGGGGCCGGGCAAGGACCTGGCGCTACTGGCCCAACACTATGTCGTCACAGGGTCGGATCGTTCGCCGATGTTTCTTGACCGATACCGCGCCGACCATCCCGATGCGGATCTGCTGCAGCTGGATGCGGCGACGCTGGCGACGGAGCGCAGGTTCGACGGCATCTACTCGAACAAGGTTCTCTATCATCTGACGGTCGACGAATTGCGGCACTCTTTTGCGCGTCAGGCCGCGGTGCTCAACCCGCAGGGCATTGCGCTGCACAGCTTCTGGCGGGGTGAGGGGGAAGAGAACCTTCACGGCCTCCACTTCGTCTATTACGATGTCGAGGGGCTGTGCGACCTGGCGTCGCCTGCATTCGACATACTCGAAGCAAGCCTTTACGGCGAGGCGGAGGAAGATGACTCGATCTGTCTCGTATTGCAGCGTCGTGGGGCTGAATCCCGCCAAACGCTATCGACGGGGGTTGCGTGAATTTCCTCTTCTCGACCGGTTCTCTCTATACCTACTCCGTCGCCCGCTGCTTTGAACTGGCGGCGGCGGCCGGTTTCGACGGCATCGAGTTGATGGTGGACGACCGATGGGATGCGCGCCAGCCCGCGCATCTCCACAAGCTGATCGACCGCTTCGACCTGCCCGTGCTGGCCGTTCACAGCCCCTTTTCCCGTCCGCCCGGCTGGCCGGCCGATGAGCCGGGCAAGATTCATTTTTCCGTCCGCCTGGCCGAAAACCTGGGTGCGCCGGTCGTCGTGCATCATCTGCCGGCGCGGGTGGGCTATGCGTTTCTGGTCAGTCAGGGCCGGCGCTTCATCCTGCCGCTGCCCGGGATCGACGTCGAGGGCGGATACCAGTCGTGGCTGGCCGATGGCTACGAAAGACTGCAGGCGTCAACGTCGGTCAGGCTCTGCATCGAGAATATGCCGGCCCGCCGCGTCTGGGGGCGCAAGTGGAATGCCTATCACTGGAATTCGCTGCCCGAATTGGGGCGCTTTTCTCACCTCACGATGGATACGACCCACCTGGCGACTTGGGGCCATGATCCGCTGGAAGCCTATGCCCGCTGGAACAGCCGCATCGGTCACGTCCATTTGAGCAACTTCGACGGCCGGGAACATCGCTTGCCCGAGGCCGGCGTCCTGGCCCTGGACCAGCTTTTGGCCCGCATGGCCGGCGACGGCTATCGCGGCGCGATCTCGTTGGAACTCCATCCCGATTCGGCCGGCGCCGGCCTGGACGATGACGCCATCGTTGCCCGGCTGGCCCGCGCCCTGGCCCATTGCCGCAGTTGGACGGCTGACGGCTTGCCGGCTGGCGTGGAGCGGGAAGGATAGCGCCCATGTGGATGCAGATTTTGCGCCGGCTTCAGCCCGTTTTTCTCCTGCTCGCCCTGCTCTTCGTCGGGCTTCTGCTGCGCAGCCAGTGGGCCGAGCTGCGCGCATACTCCTGGCAGCTGGACTGGCGTTGGCTCGTCGTCTCGGCCGGCTTTCTGATGGCGAGTTGGCTCATGGAGATCGGCATCTGGCGCCACCTGCTCTTTCTCGTCGGGGGCAGCTTGCCCTACGGGCCGGCAGTGCGCATTTGGTTTTTGAGCGCGATTTTGCGCTACATTCCCGGCAACGTCTGGCAACCTTTGAGCATGACCGTGCTCTGCCGCCGATGGGGTGTACGTCCTGAGGCGACGGTGACCAGCGTGGCCTTCTACCAGGCCATCATTCTCCTGGCCGTGGCGCCCATGACGGCGCTCTACATGGTGGCGGTCGGCAATCTGGGCCTCTTCTCGGAGATGCTTCAGGGCGCGACCTGGTGGTTGCTTGCTCTGGCCATGACGCCGGTCGTCGCTTTTGTTCTGCGCCCCCAAATGCTCATCGAAGCGATCAATTGGGCTCTGACCAAATTGGGACGGGAAGTCCTGCCCGTGCGGATATCCCCGGGACGCCTGCTGCTGCTTCTGCTCGCGGCCGGCGTCAACTGGGTGCTCTGGGGGGCATCCTTCGCAGCTTTGACCTTTGGCCTGGGCGCTTATACGTCGGCTGAGATGGTGTCCTTGACCCTGCCCCTGATCCTGTCCTATCCCATCGCCTACGCGGTCGGCTTTCTTTCTTTCATCACGCCCAGCGGATTCGGCGTGCGCGAGGGCGCCTTCGTCCTGCTTTTGGCCCCGCTCCTGGATGCCGGCGTGGTGACCGTGGTGGCCCTGGCCATGCGTCTGTGGACCACGGTCGGCGAGCTGATCATGGCCGGTGGCAGCCTGCTCTGGGCCCGGCTGATCCATGCGCCGGAAGCGACATTCATCGCGCCGGCAGCGACCCAGACCGGCGCGCGGCCCGATGGCATCCAGAAGGGCAGCCAGGATGGTATCGTCGAACCGATAACGGATCCCGCCTATGAGCGCTAACCAACGTTCGGAGAAGCCGGTGATGGCCTCCGGCCCGGCGACCGGCGCCCACGCACTGCAGCCTGATACGACCGGGCCACGCACGCTCACGCAGCTGGGACGGCGGATCTTGCTGCTTGTGGTCATCCTGGTTGCGTTTGGACTGCGGCTCTTCCGCCTGGAGGGACAGAGCCTCTGGTATGACGAAGGCGTGACCGCGACCATCGCCCAATTCGGCCTGGCGGATCTGACGCGCTGGACCGCGGCTGATATTCAGCCGCCCCTCTACTATACGATCGTTGCGGCGTGGGGGCGTCTGGCCGGCTGGTCCGAATGGAGTCTCCGCTTTGTCTCCGTCTGGTTCGGGGCGCTCCTCGTGCCCCTCATGGCCGTACTCGCCGCGCGCCTCACCCGCAATGGGTGGGCCGGGCTGCTCACTGCGTTTCTAACTGCCCTGCATCCACTCCTGGTCTACTACAGCCAGGAAGCCCGCATGTACGCCGTGCTGACGGTCCTGGGCGTCGTCGCCGGCTACTGCGTCGTCCGCCTGGGAGAAGGCGAAAACCGCGCCATGCTCTGGTTCGGCTACGTTGCAGCGGCCACGGCCGCCGTTTACACCCACTATTTCGCCGTTTTCCTGCTGCTTGCCCTGGCCATCGCCTTCGCCG
>CAYZLP010000604.1:0-3796 GCA_964478635.1 uncultured Caldilineaceae bacterium | reverse complement strand
CATGCGCAGGAGGGCAATCAACTCCCCATGGGCATCGGCCACGGTGATGACGGCTGCTTTGCCCCGGCGGCCGATTTCCGCGGCAACGGCTGCAATCGCGGCCTGGGCTTCATCTTGCCCCAGGGATGTCTGCTGAATCATAGTGATCTCCTTTGTATAGGCGGGTGAGGACGCGGGTTGCATTCCGGGATTGGGCCACAGGAATCTGCAAGTTCCAACGACGGCCTGGCCCAATCCCGGAATGCAACCCGTACCCGACGATACTTTCCACTCCCAAAATTGTAGCAGGAACCGATTGCTGTCTCCAAGCGTCGCTTCTGATCCCGCAGGAATGTAGCATTCATGTAGCCAGGTACCCTGTAGCCTGGATATGCGCCCATTTCGCACCGTCTGTCATCAAGGAGGTGTTGCCATGCTCACAAGCAAAGTATCTGAATCCAATGACGCGCGGCTGGCCCAGGCCCAAGCCCCGGCCGAAGCGGCCATGCTGCTTCACCCCTTCTACGGCGGCAAGATTCAGACGATGCTGAAATGCCCCGTGCGCAGCCTGGACGATTTCGCCGTCTGGTACACGCCCGGTGTTGCCGCGCCCTGTAAAGCCATCGCCGAGGAACCCGACCTGGCGTACGACCACACCAATAAAGGCAACATGATTGCCATCGTGACCGACGGGTCGCGCGTGCTGGGCTTGGGCAATATCGGCCCCACGGCTGGACTTCCGGTCATGGAAGGCAAAGCGTTGCTCTTCAAATACCTGGGCGGCGTCGATGCCGTCCCCATCTGCCTTGCCACCCAGGATCCAGAGGAGATTATCGCCACGGTGCAGAATCTGGAGCCGGCCTTCGGCGGCATCAACCTGGAGGACATTGCCCAGCCCAAGTGTTTCCATATTTTGGATGTGCTACGTCGTACCATGCGCATCCCGATCTGGCATGATGACCAGCAGGGCACGGCGACGGTCTTGCTGGCCGCCTTGATCAACGGCCTGGAGGTGGTAGGCAAGTCCTGGCACAACGTACGCATCGCCATGATCGGCATGGGGGCCGCCAACGTTGCCACCTATCGGCTGCTGCTGCAGTTCGGTATCGATCCCGGTCAGATCATCGCCTGTGACAGCCAGGGCATTTTGCATCGCGGGCGCAGCGACGTCGAGCGCCGCCAGGGAGTCTATCGGGACAAATGGGCGGTCTGCTGCGATACGAACCCGGAAGGCATGCGGGGCGGCATTGCCGAGGCGTTGCGCGGAAGTGACGTCTGCGTGGCCTTCTCCGCCTCCGGACCCGAAATCATCCAGCCGGCCTGGATTGGTGCGATGGCGGCACAGCCCATTGTTTTTGCGTGCGCCAATCCCGTCCCCGAGATCTGGCCCTGGTTGGCAGAGGAAGCCGGCGCAGCCATCGTTGGAACAGGGCGCAGCGATTTTCCCAATCAGATCAACAACTCGCTTGGTTTCCCCGGTATTTTCCGGGGCGTGCTGGACGTGCGCGCGCGGACCATCAGCGACGAGATGGCCCTGGCCGCAGCCGCTGCCTTGGCCGCCTATGCCCGGGAAGCCGGATTGGCGCCCGATCGTATCGTGCCGAGTATGAATGATTGGGAATCCTACCTGCGCACGGCCGTTGCCACGGGCATGAAGGCCCAGGAGCAGAAGCTGGCCCGGCTGACGCTCACCGCAGCGGAGCTATATGAACGCGCCAATATGACCATACGGCGGGCCAGAGCGGCCAACGAACTGCTGATGGACTACGGCTTGATTCCGCGAGCCCGGGTCAAGAAATAGCCTTCGCCCTTCCCATACAATGAAAAAGGTCCGAACCAACCGGTCCGGACCTTTTCTGTATTCTAATGGATTCTACTGGGCCGCACTGCGGCGACCGACTGACGTTGGCTCTCCGTTTATGCCGGGCCGGGCTTTGGCTGGCCCAGGCCGTCCGAGCGCATGCGCCCGCTCAAGCTGTCGATAATGCGGCCGATGTTGGTGCGCAGGAAACTGAGGGCCTTCGGGCGGGGCGCTTTCCCCTCTTCCAACTGGCGTTGGCGCTCGGCGTAGGCAATTGCATCCTTAGTGCGCTCGACCTGAACCAGATAGTCCAAATGGGTAAACATACGTTTCTCCTTGTGTCCTGCTTGCGGACCGGGTTCGGCTGATCCGCTTGTTTTCTTTCCTGGCTCCATTGTAGCTGCGGACAGGCGTACCGTCGTCCCCTAACTAGGGGATATGGGTAGGGGATATTCGAAATGCAGGCCTTCGCCGTGTTGGCAGTCGAGAGGAAATCTACGCGATCAGCCCGAGTTCGGCAGCCTTGGCCGTGGCCTCTCGTCGGTTGTGAACGTCCAGCTTTCCGTAGATGCGCTTGATGTGGGTGCGCACGGTGCTGGGGGCCACGATCAGTTCCGCCGCGATTTCGGTGGTGGACAGGGTGGTAGCGAGCATGCGCAGGACGGCGAGTTCGCGTTCCGTCAGGGGTTCGGCCAATGCAGCGGTGGTTCCCGTCTTGTCCGCTGCGGTCAGAGAAGCGTCCAGTTCATCGATCAGCCGCGCCACATAGGCCGGCGTAATCCCCCGGGCCAGGGCAGACAGCAAGAGGGGGCGCAGCGCTTCTCCTTCGCGAACAAACCGGTGGACAAATCCTCCCGGTTCGCCGAGGCGCAGGGCAGTCGCAAGGGTCTCAAGCGCCAGATCCTCCGCGCCCAGCGCTGCGAAATTGAGGGCGCTCAAGACAAGGATCTCGATGAGAATGGTGTTGGCGCCGGCGGCTATCGCCCGGGTCCGGAGCCGCTCCAGCAGATCCCGCGCGGCAAGCCTGTCCGGTTGATCCTTCAAACCGGCCGTCATCAGCAGGCGCGCAAGGTGGGTGTGGCCGACGAGCGTCAACTCGTCGTCGCCGGCGTCAACGCTGAGCCCTTGGTCAGCCGCCCAGCGCCGGATTGACGCGCTGTCACCCCGGGCGAAGTGAAGGCGAACGGCTACGCCCTCGCCTAGGCGGGCATAATGGGGCGAGATGGTGGCCGCAAGGCGCCCCATCTCCTGCAGCACCTCCGACGCATCGTCCGTTTTACCCAATGCCACGAGGATGGCGGCCAGCTGCAGCTGACTTCTGATCCGGGCATCCGCCATGCCCCAGCGTTGGGAGAGTTGAACTGCCTCCTGAGCGTGTTCAAGGGCCCGTTCCAGTTCGTTCCACTCAAAATAGACCGCAGCCATACCGATATGGATATAGCCTGTGGGTGCAAGGCGGCGCCCCCCCGTCTGAAGGTAGGTTTCGGCCAGATCGAGCACCGTTGCGCACTTCTCCATCACGCTGTGGAGCTTGCCTTGCGCCAGCTGGAGCCAGCTCCATTCCCAGAGCACGTCGGTGGTCAGAGGAATGCTGTCGGCCGCGCGTGCAAGGGCCGCCGCCTCGTCAAAGGCTGCGTCGGCCGCTACATTGTCCTGTAGCCCCCGCAATTCGACGGCCTGCAGCAGTGTTGCCCACCCCCGGGCGATGCGATCCTGCGCCGGTATGAGGGTCAGCGCCATGTTGACGTAGGCGAGGCTTTCATCAGTTTCGCCCCGGAGTCCCGCCAGATACCCCCGAATCGCGGCAATGTGGCCGTTCACCTGATCGTGCATTGCGCTCGCCTGTTGTTCTCCCTCCGCATCGGCTGCGGCAAGTGCAGCCAGGGAACGCTCTGCCGCCAATAGCTCGTCTTCTACATCCTCCAGGCGGCCGGCGAAGGCCAGAACCCAGCCCTGGGAGACATGAAACCACGGCTCTTGCATGCCCAGATTGTCGGGCAGCGCGTCCAGCCACTG
>CAYZLP010000603.1:2613-3799 GCA_964478635.1 uncultured Caldilineaceae bacterium | reverse complement strand
CGGCGAAGGCGTGCAGAAAGTCATCTTCGCCGACGGGCGTATCGACCGGCCCGTGAGCGAGGCCCTGGCGGGTGGGGGCACGCAGATCGGATAAGATGCAGGCGATCGGCGGTGACAGTCACTGGGTTCGGCCATCGGGTCGACAACAGTTTCTTTACCCAGTGACTGTCACCGCCGATCGCCGATTCCTCCAACAGGAGATATCCATGGATACGAGCACAACACAATCCCTTGCCGCAAGCGAAGAAGCCACTCTCGGTGGGACAACGGCCCGGCGGGGGGAGACGGTCATGGTCCGGGGCGAAGGGTGCTGGCTGTGGGATGCGGCGGGGAAGCGTTATCTGGACCTGACCGCGGCCCAGGGTGTGGCCATGCTGGGCCACAGCCATCCGGTGCTGGCCGATGCCATCGCGCGGCAAGCGCACACGCTCATCGCCTGCCCCAACTTCTTCTATAACGACGTCCGTGCCGAGTTTGGCGCGGCGCTCTGCGACGTTTTGCCCACCCATCTGAATCACATCTTTCTTGCCAATAGCGGTGCGGAAGCGGTGGACGGCGCGCTCAAGTTCGCCCGCCTGACCACGGGCCGTTCGGGCATCGTTGCCGCCATGCGCAGCTTCCATGGCCGTACGATCGGCGCACTCTCGGTGACGTGGGAGCCCAAATATCGCAAACCATTCATGCCGCTGTTGGAGGTAGAGCACGTCCCCTACAACAATCTGGAGAAACTGGACGCAGCCGTCACCGACGCAACCGCCGCCGTCATTCTGGAAGTCGTGCAGGGCGAGGGCGGCGTCAATCTGGGGGAGCGCGATTTTTTGGCGCGCGCGCAGCGGCTCTGTCGGGAGCGGGGCGCACTGCTCATCATCGACGAGATCCAGACCGGCTTCGGCCGCACGGGGAAGTGGTTCGGCTTCGAGCATTTCTCTCTGGAGCCGGACATCATTTGCCTGGCCAAGGGGTTGGGTTCCGGCTTTCCCATGGGGGCAATTGCGTATAGTCAGCGGGTGCGCGATGCCCTGTTTGCGGGCGCCCACGGCACTACGTTCGGTGGGAATCCCCTGGCCTGCGCTGCCGGATTGGCCGCCATCCGCACCTATCGAGATGAGCGGCTTATCGAGCGCGCTGCCGTCATGGGTGACCTGCTGCTTGGCCGGTTACAGGAGGAACTTCGTGATAGCATCGT
>CAYZLP010000603.1:0-2513 GCA_964478635.1 uncultured Caldilineaceae bacterium | reverse complement strand
GAGCGGCTCATCGTGCTGCTCGGGCATATTGATACCGTGCCGGGAAACATTCCCGTACGCATTGTCGAAGAGGAGCGTGGGAGCGTGCTCTACGGCCGGGGCAGCGTTGATGCCAAGGGGCCTTTGGCGACCTTTGTTGCCGCCGTGGCCCGCCTCGGTTCACAGTGGGCCCACGATCGTGGCGTGCGATTGGTCGTTGTCGGTGCGGTGGAGGAAGAGGCCGCTACGTCCAAAGGCGCGCGGTTTATCCGTGATCGGTTCGATGGCCGCGGGGAGCCCTTGCCGGACGCGTGCATCATCGGTGAGCCGAGCAACTGGCGTCGCGTGACGCTTGGATACAAGGGCCGCATTCTGGTTGACCTGGCGGCATGTCAGCCCATGGCTCATACGGCCGGGCCGGATGCCGGCGTAGCGACGGCGGCCGTGGCCTTCTGGAACTGGATGGATGAGTTCGCCCGCATGTTCAATATGGATCGCGCGAAGGCGTTCGATCAACTACTGCCGAGTCTGCGCAGCCTCCGCACGTGGACGGACGACGCCATGCAGGATTGGGTGGAAGCACAGGCGGGGATTCGCCTGCCGACAGACTTTGATGTAGACGCTTTTGTCGCGGCACTGCGTGATTGGGCCGTGGGGTTGGTGGGGGAGGAGGCGACGATTGTGGATGCACCGGTCATGGAACGAACCGGCGCTTCTCACAATATGCGCTTGATCGTGACGGGGACGGCAAGCCCGATTACCCTTAGCTTGACGCTGCGCGGCTATGAGCCGGCCTGGCGTAGCGACCGCAACAATTTTCTCGTCCGTGCCTTTCTCCATGCGGTCCGTACTGTCGACGGTGCGGCGCGCCCGAGCTTTGTCGTCAAGACGGGCACCAGTGATATGAACGTTGTCGGCCCGGCCTGGCAGTGTCCCATTCTGGCCTACGGCCCCGGCGACAGCGCGCTCGACCACACGCCTAACGAACATCTAGAATTGGCCGAATACGCCAAGGCCATCCACGTGTTGGAAACCGCCCTCCGCACTCTCACCGCACCCCCGTAGAGACGTTGCACCGCAACGACTCCACCGCCCATCCACCCCAAACCCACCAACCACCACCGCCTCCCGCCCCCACCCGTAGAGACGTTGCAATGCAACGTCTCCACCGCGACGGACCTGAAGCCTGCAATTTCTGTTGCGGGCCAATCGATGCCCACGAATTTCAAAACTCGTCGCCTTCCCCCGCCGGACCCACGCACACCGCCCCGCCGCCCCGACCCGCCAATTTGCGCCCCGGCCCCTGTCACCCTTAAAATCCGTTTCGCATAACCATCATACCACCCAGCCCCGCCCGACCCCTGCGCACCACCCCCGATTTCACGCCATTTCCCCGATAATCCGGCCCATCGCCCAGACCACATTCGTATAGCAATTCGACCCACCCCCACCCCTCACCCTGCCCACCCCGCCCCGTTTCCGATAGTCATCGTGCAATAATTTTTGTTGCAGAATCTGCCTATTGCGCACAGAAAAATGCTGTGCTAGCCTTTCACCAATTGCGCATTCCGGCGGGTGGGCGCCCGCCAACCGAGCGCACGAGCTTCGCAGTGAACATGCGTTTTCAGGGACATTCGCTCCACTGCAACGATTTTTGCGAGACCGGATATGAAGGAGGGCTTCATGCAATTCCTGACCTATCCGCAGCACCCCAAGGCTCGCACCTTCTTCAGCCTTGCGCTGATTGCACTCATGCTCTTGAGCGTGGGGGTGGCTGCGGCGATACCGAGCACGACGACTGCGTCCTATGTGGACGTCCTGACCAACGGCGGCTTTGAGCACGGCTTCGTCAGCCAGCCCGGCTGCGGCATGGTCGGCTACGGCTGGCACTGCTTCACCAACGGCGGCGCCGCCAACTACGGCTTCTACGATGACCAGTGGGAGCCGGTGGTGGCCGAGGGGCAGCACAGCCAGCTCATCGAAATCAACACCAAGGGTCTGGTCGTGGGCGACCCCGACCGCTACGCCGGTCTCTATCAGACGGTGCGGGTGGTGGATTGGGAGACCTATCGCCTCCACCTGCGCGGCATGATCCGCACCACTAATCCCGACGGCGATGACTATCGCTATCAGGTGCAGGTGGGCTGGACCGCGGGACCCCACGCCGACTGGCAGGCGGTGACCAACTGGCAGGACACGGGTTGGTACACCTACTACGACCGCCTGGAACCGGGCAGCTTCTCCGACTACACCACGGACATCATGGCCGAGCATGACTACATCACCGTCTATGTGCGGGTGTGGAAGAAGTGGGGCGTGCCCAACGAGGAGATCGACATCAACCTGGACGCCCTCTCCCTGACCGGTCCTTCCCCCTACCATCACGGCTGGGGCAAGGGTGACAGTGGTTATGGGTATGGCGGGGGCGATGAGGTGGTCATCATCGGCGACGGTTACGATCCCGGCTACGGCAAGCCCGTGGCGCCGGTCCACCCGATTGCGCCGGTCCATCCCGAGGTTTGCGCCACCGAGTA
>CAYZLP010000602.1:0-3804 GCA_964478635.1 uncultured Caldilineaceae bacterium | reverse complement strand
AATACCACCGTCAGCAGGCCGTAGGCCATGATCCAGCCCATGCCCTGCTCCCGGGGCAGCACGGTCAGCGCGTGGGCGCTCAGGATGAAGTAGATCACGACGATGCCAAGCACATTGGCGTCCAGGGCGAAGAGCAGGCCCGTGATGGTCGTTGCAACGGCCAGACGGATGTGCTCACGACGACTCTCATACGGCGGCGCCGAACGGAACTCCAGGGCTACGAAGAGCAGTGCCAGGATGGCCAGGGCAGCCCACCGCTCGGGTTGGTTCGCGTCATAGGAGACGAATATGAGGCCCGACACGAGGAGCAGCGTCAGCAAGCCGACGAAGTCGATCCAATTGCGTTCGCGGTGAGATTGAAGCCAGCTCTTCATGGTCATCCTGTGTCGTTCACCATTTGCTTGGTTGAAAGTACCGCCAAATAACGGGCCTTGTCAAGCCCCGCCAGCTGCGCCTGGACTGCACCCTGTGGCGCAAGCGCTGTGCGATCCTTGGTCATAGCCCATCCTATGCGTACAATGGTCATGGTAGGAAGTGCCAAAGGTCATATCCTGGCGCTGAAGTCGGAACAGCTTCGCTACCGTGTGCCAACACCTGCCCTCTAAACTGGGTGTCGTTTGCAACAAGTATTTCGTGCCGGAGTGACTGTCACTGGCGCACGCGAGTCCGGTCAACCCAATTGCGTTCTGCCAGTGACAGTCACCCCGGCGCTATTCGTACCAAACCACACGGTTGCTGCCTTTCCGACCCTAATGTTTCCTATTCATAGTGGAGCAATTAATCTATGAGCACGCTCGAAATCGAAACCGCCGATGTCGACGAAACGGCTGCCGTTGATGCTGTAGACGAGACAGATGTTGCCCCTGCGGCTGAGCCGGACCGAGCAACGCTGGACGCCTACATGGCAACGCTCGAACGGCAAAAAGATGTCTGGGCACGCCTCCCGCTGTCAGAGAAGTTCCATCACATTATGGAGATGCGGCGCAAGCTGGGCGGGGTTGCGGAGCGCTGGGTTCAGGCCGCCGCCGCCGCCAAGGGCCTGCCCGAAGATTCGCCGCTTGTGGGCGAGGAGTGGGCCGGCGGCCCGTGGACATTGGCCCACGGATTGAATCGCTATGCCGACACCTTTTATGCCCTGGAGCACGGAGACGACTTGCTCAATCAGGTCGGGGACGTGCGCCAGCGCAAAGACGGTCAGGTGATCGTCGATGTGGCCCCCATCAACTTCTACGAGGGGCTGTTCCTCAACGGCGTCCGGGCCGAACTCTGGATGGAACCGGGCGTCACGCCCCAGAACCTGCAAGAGCACATGGCCGGCCTCTACAAACGAGCCGTGCCGGAAGGAAAGGTGACGTTGGTTCTGGGCGCGGGCAATGTAGCCAGCATTGCGCCCCTTGATGCCCTCCACAAACTCTTTGCCGAGGGTCAGGTCGTTCTGCTCAAGCTCAATCCCGTGAATGATTACCTGGAGCCCATTTTCGCCGAACTCTTCGAATCGCTCATTTCCTATGGGTTCATGCGCATCGTCACCGGCGGCGTGGATGTGGGCGCCTATCTGGTCGAGCATCCCGGCATCGACGAAATCCATATGACCGGCAGCGCCCGGACCTACGACGCCATTGTTTTCGGCCCCGGAGAAGAAGGCGCCCGGCGCAAGGCTGAAGGCAAGCGCCGCCTGGACAAGCGCATCACGGCGGAACTGGGCAACGTAAGCCCCACGATCGTGTTGCCCGGCGACTGGAGTGAAGCCGACCTGCGCTTCCAGGCCGAAAACATCGTGACGCAGAAACTACACAACGGCGGCTTCAACTGTGTCGCTTCCCAGGTGTTGGTGCTGCCCAAAAACTGGGACAAGGCGCCCTATCTCTTGGGCCAAATTCGCAGCCTGCTGCGCACGGTTCCCCAACGTCCGGCGTATTACCCGGGCGCCGTGGACCGCGCCCGACGTTTCGCCGAGGCCCACGGCCGTGTGGAGGCCATCGGCAAGCTGGAGGAGGGCGTATCGCAACGCATTCTCATCACCGAAATGGCGCCCGATGACATGGAGGCGCTCTGCTTCCGGGAGGAGGCCTTCGGCACGGTTTTGGCCCAGACCAGTCTGCCCGGCGATGACGCGCTCAGTTTCTTCCGGAACGCCGTGGCTTTTGCCAATGAATCACTCAGCGGCACTCTGGGCGCAAACATCATCGTCGATCCCAAGACGATGAAGAAGATGGGGCATGCATTCGAGGATCTCCTGGCCGAGCTGCGCTATGGTGCAATCGGTGTGAATATCTGGATCGGCGGCGCTTTTTCGCTGTCCCAGACGGCCTGGGGCGCGTATCCGGGCCATACGCCCGAAGATATCCAGAGCGGCGTGGGGAAAGTGCACAATGCATTTCTCTTCGATGCGCCCCAGAAAACCATCGTGTATGCGCCCTTCCGCCCCTTCCCGCGCAGCATCCTGCACGGGGAATGGACCGTCCTGCCCAAACCGCCCTGGTTTGTCACCAACAAGACATCGGCCGAAACCTTCAAGCGACTGACCTATTTCGAGCTCAACCCGGGCATCCAGCACCTGCCCGGCGTCGTTTATTCGGCCATGCGGGGCAATTTCTGATAGCAGCTACCCAATTCCTGCGGGCTTCGACAGGCTCAGCCCGTGGAAACTGGGAAGCTGCTGCTCCAAACCGCACATCATCCGTCCGAGTCGGCATGAAGTCGATTCGCAGTATTTCGAGCATTTCACGACCTATCACAGAAGAGAGGTATGGCTATGACTTTGCCCGTCGGCGTGAAAATTGTCGGTCCCGTTACGCCCCAGGTTGAGGAAGTTTTGACACCCGAAGCGTTGGCCTTTGTCGCCGAGTTGCACCGCGCGTTCAATCCGCGCCGTCAGGAATTGCTCGCCGCCCGCAAAGAGCGGCAGGCAGCCATCGATGCCGGCATGACGCCCGGTTTTCCGATCGAGACCGCTGATATTCGGGAAGGTGAGTGGCAGGTAGCGCCGGCGCCGGCCGATCTCAACGATCGCCGGGTCGAGATTACCGGCCCCACCGAACGCAAGATGATGATCAACGCGTTGAACTCTGGGGCCAAGGTCTTCATGGCCGATTTTGAGGACGCCCTCTCCCCCACTTGGGAAAATGTCATCGCCGGACAGATCAACTGCAGTGACGCCATCCGGCGCACCATCGAATTCCAGAATCCTGACGGTCGGGTCTACACGCTCAACGAGGAAATCGCCACCCTGTTGGTACGGCCGCGGGGTTGGCACCTCAACGAAAAACATGTCCTGGTCGACGGTGAGGAGATCTCCGGCAGCCTGTTCGATTTCGGGCTCTACATGTATCGCAATGCCGCAGAACTGCTGGCCCGGGGCAGCGGACCCTATTTCTACCTGCCCAAGCTGGAGAGCCATCTGGAGGCGCGCCTTTGGAATGACGCCTTTGTCATGGCCCAAGAGAAGCTGGGGGTTCCTTACGGCAGCATTCGCGCCACGGTGCTGATTGAGACCATCCTGGCCGCGCTGGAAATGGAAGAGATTCTGTACGAGATCCGGGACCACGCTGCGGGGCTCAACGCCGGACGCTGGGACTACATTTTCAGCGCCATCAAGAAGTTCGCCCGCCGCGAAGAGATGGTACTGCCCGACCGCGCCCAGGCCACGATGACGGTACCCTTTATGCGGGCCTACACCGAGCGTATGGTGCGGACCTGCCACAAGCGGGGCGCTCACGCCATCGGTGGCATGGCCGCCTTCATTCCCAATCGGCGGGATCCCGAAGTGACCGAGATCGCCCTGGCCAAGGTACGGGAAGACAA
>CAYZLP010000601.1:0-3838 GCA_964478635.1 uncultured Caldilineaceae bacterium | reverse complement strand
TCTCCCCGTCCAGGCTGAATTCCGTGGCGTTTTGGAGGATGCCGATGAACGTTGCCTCCTGTTCCATGACGCCTTCGGGCGTGGCGCATTGGAGGATCGTCCGGCTGGGACCGAGCATGCTGATGGAATTGCCGTTGATGCTGTAGGCGGCCAGGTAGTAATTGCAGCCGCTGAAGCCGGCATAGCGTTCGATGAAGAAGTTGAGCGTCGGCGTCGAGCCTTCGATCAGGGGCAACTCGTTGCCGGGACCGCCGATCGTCTCTACCCTCCAGGCGGTGGCCGAGAGGGAGAGGATGTTGACCAGCTCGCCCGCCTGTGTCGCCACATCTTCCCGGGTGGGCGGCGGCGGTTCAGCGCATGCCGCCAGCACAAGCGCCAACGCGGCCAATACAAGCAGCAGTATGACCAATCGGCTACGCATAGTGTCAGTCTCCTTTGAAAATGGATGTCGCTGGAAGGTCGTCGGCGCATGGCGCAGACAGGATGAAATCTTCGTAAGGACACGATAACAGATTTCGGCCAATTGGGAAACCGGCGCGCGGAGCAAGCGTGAGCGATCATGGACCACGGATTGAACGAATAGGGCGGATAGAAGCGGATTTTGAGGCTGGAGATCCGCACTCATTCGCATCATCTGCAAAAATCCGCGGTCCATCCTGCTTGAAATTTGTGGTATGCTTGCTGCATGGAGCCCGATCCCTACAGCTATCCGCCTTTGCAGGTACAGCGTAGCGCTGACAAAAGCGCAGATGAAGGGCCGGAGTGGAGCCAATATCCGGACCGGAAGCATCTGCGCGCGGCCGTCGAACAAGTCGGCTATCCGGCCACGCGCCAGGGGCAGGGCACGATTATGGCGGCCCTGCGGGGTTCGACGGCGACCTTTTACACGGATGAGGGGTTCCGCTTCCGCCATCCCAAGAGCGACATCGACATCATCGCCTTAACCAATGCTGTCGGCGCGCAAAACGGCGCGCGCTATCTCTTCTACGTATTGACCGATCTGCCGCCGGTTGCGCGCGATATGGATATCCTCTGCTTTTCACCGGCCCGGGTGGCCGTCGAGCAGGAGAGCCGCCGGCGCATCTTTTTAACCACCAAGCTCATCCAGCCAGGCATTCCGCTCTATAACGACCCCATCTACGAGCAGTACAAGATGCAGGCCATGGCCGTGCTGATCATGCGGGGCGCGATCCGCCGGGAAGTGCGGCGGGTGACCCCTTCCGGTGCGGCGCGCCTGGTGCTGGAGGAGGATCTCTTTGCCGAGCCCTGGCGCTGGCTCAGCATGCGAACGTACTATTTGGACGCGCCTTCGGCATCAAGACAGCGGGCGCGACTGACCCAATTTGCGCAGATGGCTCTGGAACGTTTGGCAGCCCGTGGCCAGGCCAATGACATCACGTACCGCCACGCCAACTCCGTCGAGCCGGTCTTCGAGCTCGCGCTCCCGGATTGGCGCTACGGACCGCTGCTCCTCGAACGCCAGCAGACCATGCTGGGCTTCGTCTACGACCAGTTCAGCATTCTCCTCCACTCCGGTGGCAAGAGCTTCACGCCCGACAAGGCCGTCAGCTTCGCCCTCAAGGCCATCTCGCTCTCCAAGAACCCCTTCCTGCGCTTTGACGCCGACGTGGTCTTTGGCCCGTACCATCGGGAGCGCGCAATGCGAAGCGGCTGAATTGTCCATCGTTTAGAAACGGCGCCTCCCGCCTAAGTACAATTACACAAGAAGTTATGAATTAACGCCGATCATCGCAAGAACTTGATCGGGCATTTGATTAAACCGCTCAAAGAAAGCCAGCGTCTCATTGACCACGTTGTGAATGGACGTGAAGAGTTCGCAAAGGGTGACTTCCCGGCGGTAGTGACGCCAGAGCATTTCAATAAACTGCGGGTCAACAGACGCCGCCGTGCCGGCGTGACAGCAGCCAAAGCTGCTCTGTTGTAGTAGTCGCTCCTCATGGCCGCTCCCCAATAAAACAAAAATAGTCCTTTTCGGCCGATACGCGCCTTACGAATCTTCGCTACGATGAAAAGAATTTGGGTCGCGTACCCACGTTAGGGTTGCCCTTTCGAATTGTTCTTGAGGAGGTTCTATGTTCACGCCTGTCATGGTCGAACCGTCGATCCGGCTTGTGACCGAAATTCCGGGGCCCAACAGCCGCGCCATCGTGGCGCGGCGTGAGGCCGCCGGTGCGCGCGGCGCGGCCAAACTGACGCCCATCGCCGTGGAACGAGCCGCGGGCGTGCTGGTCCACGACGCAGACGGCAACACGCTGTTGGACTTTGCCGGCGGCATCGGCGCGCTGGCGGTGGGCCATTGCCCTCCCACGGTGGTCAATGCGGTCAAAGCCCAGGCCGAGGCGCTTATCCACATGTGTTCCATTGTATCGACCTACGAACCCTTTGTGGAGGTGTTGGAACTGCTGAACCAGCACACGCCTGGCGACTTCCCCAAGAAGACCGTCTTGCTCAACTCGGGCGCGGAAGCGGTGGAGACAGCCGTGAAAATCGCACGCGCCCACACCGGCCGCAGTAGCATCGTCGTCTTCGAGGGCGCATATCACGGGCGCACCAACATGACGCTGAGCATGACCAGCAAGTACGCGCTCTTCAAAAAGGGCTTCGGCCCCTTCGCCCCGGAAATCGTGCGCCTGCCCTTCCCCAATCTCTACCGTCGCCCCGCACAGATGAGCGCGGATGAGTTCGTGGACTACAGCATCGCGCAGTTGGAGAATGCCTTCATCGCACAGGTGGACCCCAGCGCGGTGGCGGCCATTGTCATCGAGCCAGTGCAGGGCGAGGGCGGTTTTGTGCCCACGCCGCCGCGCTTTTTGCAGTACATCCGCGCAGTGTGCGACGCGCACGGCATCGTGCTCGTGGCCGACGAAATCCAATGTGGATTCGGACGCACCGGCACACTCTTTGCCTGTGAGCAGTATGACATCGTACCGGACCTGATCACCACGGCCAAGTCGCTGGGCGCGGGCATGCCCCTGGCCGCGGTGACCGGCCGCGCCGAGATCATGGACGCGCCCCATCTGGGTGGCCTTGGCGGTACCTACAGCGGCAATCCGCTGGCTTGCGTAGCCGCGGTCGAGGCCATCAAGATGATCAGTGACCCGGCCTTCTTGACCCGCGCACAGGATGTGGGCGTACACATGCGGGGGCATCTGGAGGCCATACAGGCCGCCCATCCCGACGTCATTGGCGACGTGCGCGGTCTTGGTCCTATGCTGGTCATGGAGTGTGTGACCGATCCGACAAGCAAGACGCCCAATCCGGGACTGGTTGCGGCCATTACCCAGGGAACGCTTCAGCGGGGGCTTATCACGATTGGTGCCGGTCTATACAGCAACTGCGTCCGCTTCCTTCCGCCGTTGAACATCACCGACGCGCAGATCGACGAAGGGATGGGGATCGTGGCGGACGTTTTGAAGAACGCTTCAGAGTCAGATTAGCGAGAAATTTACTGACATTGGCATGGATGCAACCTTGGCTAGCGACGATGAACAGAAGTCGGCATAGGTCAGGCCCGACGTCAGTTCTTACAACAGTACCGCCCGATACCAACACTCACGACGGAGAAGAAAACGTATGACAGAGAAGAAACCGAATATTCTCATCCTTTGGGGAGATGACATCGGCTGGTGGAACATCAGCTACAACAGTCGGGGCCAGATGGGCTACCGCACGCCCAATATCGACCGGATCGCCGAAGAAGGTGTGGCCTTCACCGACTACTATGCCCAGCAGAGTTGTACGGCAGGCCGGGCATCGTTCATCACGGGCCAGAACCCGATCCGCACCGGTTTGACCAAGGTTGGCATCCCGGGAGCGG
>CAYZLP010000600.1:0-3838 GCA_964478635.1 uncultured Caldilineaceae bacterium | reverse complement strand
AACGCGTCGGGTTCGTCGATTGGCTCGACATCGGCATCCAGCATCAGGCGCGCCATCTCGGGCGCGGCATAGAGGGTGGGTAGATCTGCCTGATGCAGATAGAAGGGAGCGCCGGTGACCCGCTTGATGCGATTCACCGCCATGACATGGTCGAGATGTGCGTGGGTATTGAGAATCTTGTCGATGGTGACGCCGGCCTGGTCGGCCAGTTTCAGGATGGCCGGCGCATTGTCCCCAGGATCGATTACGGCGGCCAAACGGGTTTCTTCGCAGCCGAAAACGTAGCAATTTTCCTGGTAGAGACCGACAGTAATGCCCTTAAGAATCATGCACCGATTCCTTCAATGACTTTCGTTCTCTGTATGCTACTTCATGGTTGAGGCTCTGTCAATTTCGCATTATCCGACACTTTTACAGCGTTCCCGATTGCGTTGTTGCTTCACAATCGACAGATGCGCGGTTTAGCTCGGACACTATCGCTATTTCTGTGTGCCAAGGATCATTATATTGACTTGTTCGGATTTTCACAATACAATAGGGACACCCGAAGTTCACAGCCAGCCTTTGTGCCGGTAGTGTAGCCAGCAGTCAGTTGCCGCGTTGCGTTAGCGCCCATTGGGTAAACGCAGGCAGTGCAGCCAGTCACAAGGGGTTGTTAGGCAAGCTATCTGCGGCGACCGGCCTGGTTGGACAGTGACTTCATAGGAGGACTGCCCGATGCGTTGGGTAGTAGTTTGCCTCGTACTCCCCCTGCTTTTGGTTGGCGTCTTCGGCAGCGTTCTGCTCGACTTCGATGTCGCGCGGGCCCAGGATGCGGCGCCTGGCCCCGACTCCGCCTGTATTCTCTGCCACGAGGACAGCGACGCAACGCTAGACCTGCCTTCCGGTGAAACGATCCATGCCGGCATCGATCTGGCCGTCCTGGCGGGTTCCGTCCACGGCGCCGAAGCGCTGGAGCCGGTGCGCTGTTTGGATTGTCATCGGGATGTCCAGCGCTACCAATATCCCCACGCACCCAATTCGGCGCAAACGCTTGCCGAGTTCTCCGCGGAAATTGCGAACAACTGTGAGCGCTGTCATGCGCCCAGTGAAGTCCACAATCCCGGCCATGAAGGCGTGACGGACAATCCAAATTTGCCGACGTGTGTTGACTGTCACGGCGGTCATGACGCAGAACCGGCCGACGCCATGGCCACTGCGCCCGTTGCCACCTGTCAGAGTTGCCACGGCGAGTTTCAGGATCCCAAGCTACAGATGCTCCATGGGGAAGTCGTGGAGAATTTCTCACCCGATCAGGATTGTCAGACCTGCCACAATGGAGAGCCTGTCTATCCATCGGATGCGGAGTGCAAGACCTGCCATACTTTGATTCACAGCGAAATCACGCTGCAATCGGGCGAGGCGCTGGGGTCCCATGTCGATCTGGTAACGCTGGCCTCTTCCGTGCACGGCAATGCGCTGACGGAAAAATATGGCTATACGCCCCTAAACTGCACGGACTGCCATCACGACGAGGTCTATACGGAATTCCCTCATAGCGTTACGCAGTCCGTCAATTTGCGGACGCGTGCCATTGTGGCCAGCGGCATCTGTTCCGACTGTCATGCCGAGATTGCCGATTTCAACGAGGACAGCGTCCACGGCGATGCATTGGCTGAAGGCAATCTGGAAGCAGCCACCTGCATCGACTGCCACGGCAACCACAACATCCAGCCGCCGGACGAGCCCCGGGTGCGCGTCGAGCAGACTTGCGGCAACTGTCATTCCACCATCCAGCAGCAGTATGAAGAGAGCGTGCACGGCGCCTTTCTGCTCGGCGAGGATAACCCCGACGTGCCGGTCTGCACCGATTGCCACGGCGTGCACAATATTCACGATCCGCTGTCCGTGGCGTTCCGGCTGGATTCGCCGGAAATGTGTGGCAGCTGTCATGCCGACGAAGAGATGATGGCCAAGTATGACATCTCGACCGATGTTTTCGACACCTACGTGGCCGATTTCCATGGCCAGACCGTCGAGCTGTTCAAGAAGACGTCACCGGAGCACGAAACCAATAAGGCCGTCTGCTACGACTGCCACGGCGTCCACGACATCTTGCCGGCCACAGACGAAAATTCCAATGTGATCAAATCGAATCTGCTCGTCACCTGTCAGCAGTGCCATCCCGACGCCAACGAGAATTTTCCAGACACGTGGACCAGCCATTTTAAGCCATCGCTAGAGCACAATACGCTGGTCTTCTTGGTCGATTGGTTTTACCGGCTGCTGATTCCGGGGCTGATTGGCGGCTTCGTGCTTTTCATCGGCGTCGATGCCTTCCGCCATTTCGGTGGTCGCCGCAAGAAGGAGAAGTGAGTAATGGCTGAACAAGTCCAACGACCGTCCAAATACCTGCGCTTCGATCGTTCCCAGCGGATCGAACATCTCGTGCTGGTGCTGTCGTTCACGCTTTTGGGTGTCACTGGTCTGCCGCAGATGTATCCCGACTCGTGGATCGGCACCAGCATGATTCGGGCGATGGGTGGTATCGAGATGATCCGGATCATTCACAGGGCGTCGGCCGTTATTTTGATCGTTCTCTCCATTTATCACATTTCGGTCGTCATGTACAAGATCTATGTTCAGCGGATCGGGCTGAGCATGCTGCCCGGCTGGAAAGATGTGACGGATGCCGGTCACCAGCTGGCCTACAACCTCGGACGCACACAGCAAGGGCCGGCCATGCCGCGCTACACCTTCGCCGAGAAAATGGAGTATTGGGCAGTGGTCTGGGGTACGGTCGTCATGATCATCACAGGCTTTATGCTTTGGAACCCCATCGCCACGACCCGGTTTTTGCCCGGACAATTTGTGCCGGTTGCTAAGGCGGCCCACGGCGGCGAGGCCTTGCTGGCCGTCCTTGCGATCGTGACCTGGCATCTTTACCACGTTCACATCAAGCATTTCAATCGCAGCATCTTCACCGGCTACATGGAGCGGGAAGTGATGGAGGAAGAGCACGCACTGGAACTGGCCCAGATCGAGGCCGGTGAGATAGCGCCCCCGCCGCCGCCGGACCTGGTGCGCCAACGGCGCAGGGTCTTCGTGCCCCTCGTGGCAATTGCTTCGGTCGTCCTCCTGCTCGGTCTGGCCTGGTTCGTGACCTTCGAGGAGACGGCCATAACGACGGTACCGCGTGAGTCGGTGGAAGTCTTCGTGCCGGCGGACAGTCCAGCGGAAAACGCTCCCTAGGCAGGCGAAAAGCGCACAAATTTCACATCGCACCCGAAGAATTCACACTGCCAGGACGGGCTGGTCTCGGTCGACCGAGACCAGCCCGTTTCTTTTGTCGAAACGTAACTGTTCAGCCACCGATCCCACAGAACGCGGATGGGGCGGATTTACCGAATCTACGCAGATTTTCATCCAGATTGATCCGCGCTATCCGCCCGAGCGTTCGACTGAGCTCACGCCGAAGTCCGCTCAATCCGCGTTCTATTTTGACCAGGCTGTATAGATTTTCGAGAAAAACCAGAGGTAGATGGAGCCTGTGCGGTTGGAATCCGCACCTACTCATCCTCACTGCGTGGTGGTCATTTCGATGATGCACAGCGTTGGAGACGCACGGATTCTGGCATAGCCCCGCAGTCCAAGCCCGTGGACTCAAACCGCAGCCTGAGCCCATATAAACCCGCAGCCTGAGCTTGTCGAAGGCGGATCCGTGCCGACTAGACCGCATGTACCGATCCGCCTTCGACAAGCTCAGGCTGCGGTTTAATAAAGCCTCAGATTGCGGTTTGAGTCCACGCGCTTGGACTGCGAGGCTATTCCACAATCCGTGCGCCTTCGACGCTGTACA
>CAYZLP010000599.1:0-3839 GCA_964478635.1 uncultured Caldilineaceae bacterium | reverse complement strand
AGCCCGACGAAAATGCGCCCCTGATTTTTGTCCCCCCCGCGCTCTTTGACCAGCCGGCCGCCCGCCTGACGGCCGGCCCTGCCTTTGCCACGGGCCTGGTTCAGCCGCTGGAAGATATGATGGCCTTGCTGTATGCCGACGCCGGTCCGCGCGATCTGCAGATCCTCTCCCTGCCGGATGAAACGGGCGTCGCCGAATTGCTGCCCATCATCCTGCCGGGCGCAACCAGCCGCGTCATGCTGGATGACGAAAATCGGCCGCTCTATACAATCCATGAGCTGTCTGCCAATACCATGGCCGCTCGCCGCGGGCTGGCCGGCGCCTATTTCGAGGGCGACACGGGCGGCAATCTGCTCACCGACCGGCGGGACGGCCCTCTGACCTTCGACTGGACGACGCCGGCCGGGTTGGGCGGCCCCTTCCGCGTCCGCTGGAGCGGCTCACTCCTGGCGCCGGTGTCGGGCAACTACCATTTTGCCGTTGATGGCGTGGTTGCCCCGGGGACCGAATTCTCCCTGTTCATCGATGACCGGGTAGTGCTCGATTCATCACTCCAAATTCTGGAGCAGAGCGAGGCCCTGCCCCGGGGCGCCCATCGCCTCACCATGGCCTATCGTACGACGACCGGCGCACCGCCGCCCCTCACGGTAACCTGGACGCCGCCGAACGGCTCCACCACGCCCATTCCGCGGCAGGCTCTGGCCTCGCCGCCGCTGCCCGATATCGGTCTCCTGGGCGCCTACTTTGCCGACGCCAACTTCAGCGGTCCCGCACTCGATCTGCGCAAGGATCTGGTCGTCGGCGCACCTACCCACGATCCGGACGTGGGCGCCGTCGAGTGGCAGGGGAAGCTGGCCGCCAGCCGCGCGGGCGAATATCTGCTGGCCATCGTGGCCGACGGCGACTACGAGCTGATCCTCGACGGCCGCACGCTGCTCGACAGCCGGATCGAGCTGCCCGGCGCGCCCCTGGACGCCTATCGGGAAGCCCTGGTCTACCTGGAACCGGGCTGGCACGATCTGACCGTACGCTACGTGCCGGCTTCGCCGGAAACGACGCTGCGTCTGCTCTGGCAGCCGCCCGGCGGCGAGCCGGCGCTGCTGCCCGCAACCTATCTCCTGCCCTACACCGCGCCCCTGGAGCCCGGCGACCGTCCCCTCCCCATACCGCCGGCGCTGACCGACGCGGCGCTGGGTGACGACAGTTTCGCCCTCTCCCGGGCCGCGGCCGCGCGCAATCCGCAGACGGTCTCGCTGTCCGAGAATTTGGCCGGGCTGCCCCTGACGCCCGTCTGGCAGTCGACCGGCGGATGCGGTAGCGGCGACAACGCGCTCAACCGGCCCCACGGCGTGGCGATCGATGCCGGGGCCGAACGGGTCTACGTGGCCGACACGGCCAATCGGCGGGTCGTTGCCTATGACTTCGACGGCGCAGTCACCGATCGCTACGCAGACGAACGACTGGAGGAAGTAAGCGACCTGGCCCTGGCTTCCAACGGTGCGCTCCTGGCCCTGGATGCAGGAACCCAGCGGATCTATCGTATCGAACCCGGGAGCGGCCGGATCGAGCCCGTCCCGCTGACCGCCGGCTTCTACCGGCCCCGGGGCTTTGACATGGATGGCGGCGGCACCCTCTTCGTGGCCGATACGGGCGGCGGGCGCGTTGCCGTGCTGGAGCCGGGCGGCGCGCTGCTCAACGAGTATGGCGGTCCCGGCACGGCCCTGGGCCTGGGCCAGCCGGTGGACGCGCTGGCCACGCCCTACGGGCTCTGGGCGGTAACCAGCGAAGACGGCCGGCTCTGGAACCTCTACACCGACGCCAGCCTGGCCGCCGTGGCCCGGGCCGTAAGCATAGACGGCCCCCATCTGGCCGGATTGGACGACGGCAGCTTCTTCCTGAGCGATCCGACGCGCCAGCGCATTTTGCGCTTCACCGCCCAGGGCCGTCCAATCCAGCAGTTCAGCCAACAGGGTGCGTTTGCGTTGCCCACGGGCATTGCCGCAGCGCAAGTGGGCGGCGAACTCTACCTGGCGGTCGTGGACACCCAGCGCTGCACCCTGTCACTCTGGCGAACGCCCCAGACGCTCTTGCGCTAGCGCCCCTCGCAACTCGTCCAGTGTGCACACTACTTGCGAGCGGGTCCGTCTTTCCTGAATTCGTGTGCCAGACCCGCCTACGCCTTCGACAAGCTCAGGCTGCGGCTGGAGAGGCATCGCCCCATCCGTCCAGTGAGCACGCCTTCGTGCGAACGGATCCCCAACGCCGGTACATGACACCAACGTCTCGCCACCCATCCGCCATGCGCCGCCGCGACCGCCGGTGCCAGAGAAACAGAACGAGCCCAATGGAACCGGATGCGCCCGCTGTGCGTCCAAGCAAAACCGGGCAAAGAATTGGAGCGGAGCTGACGATCCGGCCCTGTGCGGAATTCTGAATCGCCCCTGGGCCTATGCTATAGTGCCCCCATGCGAAGTTGACCGATTTGTGCCTGAGACTCTATGAATCATTTAGCAGAGAAACGCCTCCCAATTCGCACGCTGCTTGTGGCCCTCCTCGTCGGGATCCTGTTGACCCTAACCGCATGTGGCGGTGACGATATCCTGCTGGCGCCACGACCCAGCGCGACGTCCACACCGGCGCCGGGCAGCGGCGTACGGCCCGAACTCGCACCGGCAACCGAGAGCAGCGCGGCCGACGCGGCAAGCGCGAGCCTTGCGGCAACTACGCCCCTCACCGGCGAACAGCTCAGCGGCCTCTCTACCGAGGCCCAACTGGCGCTGGCCATCGTGCCCCAGCGCGATCTGCGCGATCTTGCCCTGCGCTTGATTCCGGAGCGCAATGAAATCCCGATCGTGGTCAACGAGGCTACGCCGCAATATGCGATCGGCGATACGGCCCCATTCTGGGTTCACGACATTGCCGCGAATACCAACTTCCAGATCACGGCCGAGTTGATTCACAAAAGCGATGTGGCCTATGCCTGGGTCGAAGCGGGCAAACCCCATGATCAGGCCGCGATTGCTGCCTCCATCGATCGCTTCAGCGAGATCAGTTACCCGGCAGAGAGCGCGCTCTTCGGCAACGAATGGAAGCCCGGCGTGGACAACGACCCCCGGCTCCACGTGCTCCACGCCACGGGCATCGGCGCGCGCGTGGCCGGCTACTACAGCAGCGCCGATCAGTACAGCCGGCTGGCCAACGAATTCTCCAATGAAAAAGAGATGTTCTACATCAACCTGGACTGGCTGAACCGCGTCCAGGACTATACCTATTACGAAACCGTCCTGGCCCACGAGTTTCAGCACATGGTCCACTGGTACCGGGACCGCAACGAGGAGACCTGGCTCAACGAAGGGCTCTCCGAATATGCCCAGGAAGTGGCCGGCTATCCGCCCGACACGAATTTTGCCAGCACCTTCGCGCTGGAACCCGACACCCAGCTCAATACCTGGCGCGAGAGCAACCAGAGCAACGCCGAACACTACGGCAGCGCCTATCTCTTCGTCTCCTATCTGGCCCAGCGCTTCGGACCCGGGTTCATGGCCGATCTGGTCTCCCATCCGGCCAACGGGCTGACCGGTCTGGAGGCGACGCTGGCCGAAAGCGGGCTGGCGCTGACCGCCGATGAAGTCTTCGCCGACTGGGTTGTGGCCAACTACGTTGACGATCCCAATGCCCTGGCCCTGGACGGAATCTACGGCTATCACCATCTGGAACAGGCACCGCCCCGCCTGGAAGCCGAGATCGAACGTTTCCCGGCCGCCTTCGCGACGACGGTAAACAACTACGGTACGGATTACTACGCCATCACGGGCGACGGCACAGTAACGATCGACTTT
>CAYZLP010000598.1:0-3840 GCA_964478635.1 uncultured Caldilineaceae bacterium | reverse complement strand
CTGTCCAGTGAAGAATCTCTGCTCCGGCTACGTCGAGATTCTTCACTGGACAGTCGTCGAATCCCAGGTTTCAGTGTAGACCCGTTCAGAATGACATATGCAGGATGCTGCTTGGCGATGCAATTGGTTCGCCATAGACATTGGTCAATTGTCGGCGTCCGTGCTTCCGGTTATTTGCTGCCGCCCCCTCTCTTCGGCTACGATCTAGCTGTTGCAGTTCGTTTTCCCAAGATACAACCGAAATGATTTTCCAGCCGTCCCGCCGGGACGGCGTTGCCGTTTGCCGCGGCAAAGGAGATCGCCATGCACGAGGCCATCAAGCTGGAAGAGCAGTACGCGCGCAACGGCTGGCCTTCCCTCACCCGGCCGGATCTGAAGCCGCCGCCGGGCTGGAGCCTGACGCTGATCACGGCCGTGGACCGGGTGCACAATCACCGGCTCTCGCCCGACGGCACGCGCATCGCCTTCATCTGGGACCGGGCCGGGCTCTCCGATGTCTACACCATGCCGGTAAATGGTGGTTGGCCCGCGCGTCTGTCGACCAACCGGGATCTGGTCGCGTACTGGAGCGACGAGACGCCCCAGTGGTCGCCCGACGGCCGCTGGTTGGCCTTCTGTATCGACGGCCACGTTCACGTCGCGCCGGCTGAGGGCGGCGAACCCCGGAAGATCAGCGATTTCGGTGACGGCGCGTACGGGCCGGTCTGGATGCCGGACAGCCGGGGGCTCATCGTGGGCGCTGAACGGCATGAGCGGGATCAGCTGGTCATGACCGACCGGGAGGGCGCCTATCCGCGGCCGCTGGTGACCGGTCCCGACGACTATTGGTCGCCCGCGCCGTCCCCCGACGGTGCTTTGGTCGCTTTCGTGCGTCGCCACCGGGATGATTTGAACCGGGTCGATCTGATGGCGATTCCCGTGGCGGGCGGCGAGGCGCGTCTCCTCTGCGGGCAGGCGGGGGAGAAGAACGGCGGGCCGGTCTGGTCGCCCGACGGCGGGACCATCGTTTTCCGCTCCGAACGATCGGGCTGGGGTGACCTCTGGCTGGTCAAGCCCGACGGCTCCGGCCTGCGCCGGCTGGCAAAGCTCGACCACGAGGCGTTCGATCCGGCCTGGTCGCCCGACGGCACGCGCATCGCCTGCGTCGTCAACCGGGAGGGGACCTATGCCCTGGCCGTGGTGACGGTCGACGACGGCGCCGTGCGCTATCTGCGCCAGGCGCGGGGCATCCACGCCGCGCCCCAGTGGACGCCCGACGGCGCGGCCCTGATCGTGGCCTTTGAGACGCCAGTGACGCCCCCCGATCTCTGGCGCGTGGATGCCGCAAGCGGTCAAGCGAGCCAACTCACCTTCTCCAACCTGCCGGCTCTGGCTGCCAACGAGCTGGTCATGCCCGAGCGCGTTCGCTACACGAGCTGCGCCGGACTGGAGATCCCGGCCTATCTCTACCGGCCCGCGCGCCCGAATGGCGCGGCCGTCCTCTATCCCCACGGCGGGCCGTCGGCCGCGTATGTCGATGAGTGGGACATTCTGGCCCAATATTTCGTGGCCAAGGGCTATACCTGGCTCGCGCCCAACTACCGGGGCAGCACCGGCTACGGCATCGAGTTCGAGCAGGCCAATTTCTTCGACTGGGGCAAAGGCGATCTACAGGACTGTCTGGCCGGGGCGGATTATCTCGCCAGCCTGGAGTGGATCGACCCGGCCCGGCTGGCCATTTACGGCGGCAGCTACGGCGGCTACCTGACGGCATGCGCGCTCTCCCGGGATCCCCAGTACCGTTTTGCCTGCGGCGTGGCCAAGTACGGCGACATGCAGCTCGTCAGTTCCTGGGCCCAGTGCAAGCGCGACCTGCGCCTCTACGTCGAGGGCTTTCTGGGCCATCCGGCCACCCATGGCCAGGTCTACTTAGAGGGCTCGCCCATCCACCAGGTCGCGGCGGTGCGCAAGCCCGTGCTCATTCTCCACGGGTTGAAGGATGACGTCGTCGCGCCCGAAGCGTCGGAAGAGTGGGTCGATGCCTTGCGTAAGCACGACAAAGTCTTCGAGTACAAGACCTACGCGATCGAGCCCCACGGCTTTCTGCGCCGGGAGACGCAGCTTGACGCGTGGAGCCGGATCGAGCGCTTCTTGGATTGGTATCTGATGCCGCGTTAGGAGGAGCCGATTTACCACCGCCCTGGCGGCAACGCCATCTTATGCGAGGTGGCGCCAAGCGTGGCACAGTTCTATGTCACCGCATGTCCGTGACCGACAAGCCATTCCCGAATTCGTTCTTCAATATCGTTGCGGGTTTCAATGAAAACGGCGAGTTTTTCTTCATCACTGCCCTCAAAGGCCGCTGGGTCTTGTAGCCCCCAATGCTCATGCTCGCCCAAGGAAAGAAATGCTCGAGGACAATTCGCCTCGGCATGATCGCAGAGTGTGATCAGATAGGGAAACTCGACCCGTCCCAGATACTCCATGACATCCGTGGAAGCTTGATCCCGAATGTCGATGCCGATTTCATCCATGGCGCGGATTGCGAACGGATTGATGCCTTTGGGTTCCAGCCCGGCGCTGTAGACCTCATAGAACTCGCCGCCAAGGTGACGCATGAGTCCCTCCGCCATTTGGCTGCGGGCCGAGTTGCCGGTACAGAGGAAAATGACCTTGAGTTTCTTGTCTTCAGACATGGTGACTCCTTGATGGGTTGATCAGCGACACGACCACACCGTCATATGATCTCAATCGTGGCCTGCATCCGGAGGCAACGCAGGTGCGGCAGCGGTATACGGTTGACGTATAAACTGGTAGATTGCCGCGCCAAGCGCTGCGCCGACAAGCGGTCCCACAATGTAAATCCACTGGCTGGTCCAGGTTCCCGATATGAGCGCTGGCCCCAACGAACGAGCCGGATTCATGGCAGCGCCGCTAATCGGGCCGGCCCACATGGCATTGGCGGCCACGGTGAAACCAATGGCGATGGCGGCGAGCTCGCCGACGGCGCGTGTGTCGGTCGCCACGGCGGTAATCACGAACATCAGCGCCGCAGTCAACAGAATCTCAAGGAGGAATGACTGCCAGTTCGTGCCACTGGGCACGGTCGCGCCGAGATTCGCGCGGTTGCCGAAAAGCGCAAGCAGCGTGACGGCAGCGGCCGTCGCCCCCACGATCTGGCCGCCGATATAGACGGGCGCTTCGCGCCAGGGAAAGTGCCGCGTGAGGGCGAATGCTACCGTCACGGCCGGGTTGAGGTGCGCCCCGCTGAGATGACCGGTGGCGGCAACCATAACCAGCACGACGAGGCCAAAGGTCAGCGCAATGCCGACGTGACCCAATACGCCGGTGACATCGTTGACGACAATCGCCCCACATCCTGCCGCAACCAGCGCGAACGTACCGAACATTTCGGCAACCGTGCGTCTCAGCAAGTCTGGTTGTTCCACGAATAACCTCGTTTTGCATTGTGTTGTCAGTGTAGTTCGCGCTGGTGCATCCGCTAGACCCGACTGATCGCCAGCCAGAAATAGCGGAGGCGCGTATTGAGCTGTAGGCCGACTTCTCGGAAGACTGCCAGCTGCGCTTCCTCGCTGCCCGTGACCTCGGTGGGATCAGCGAAGCTCCAGTGAATCTGCTCGGGATCGCCGGGAAAGACCGGACATTCCTCCCGTGCCCGGTCACAGACCGTAATGATGTAGTCAAATGTTTCACCCAGGAACTCACTGACATGTTTGGATCTCTGACTGGCAATGTCAATCCCCATTTCGCTCATAACCTGGACGGCGAGTTCATGGACCCTGGACGGCTCGGTACCGGCGCTGTGGACGTCAACTCCGGTTGCCCCTAACTCACGCAGTA
>CAYZLP010000597.1:0-3845 GCA_964478635.1 uncultured Caldilineaceae bacterium | reverse complement strand
CACTATGAGATATGGATCGGTGATCGCTATCTGGGCGAAGGGCTCAGCCTCTACGAAACGATGCGAATCTGGCAGGCGATCTTTGACGAACGCCCCTAGCGCCGAGATCTACCGTAATCTGCCAAATCCGCGGTCAATTTAGTTCAAAATTGGAGCTGCTGGTGCGAATGAACGTCGCTAGACGATTTGTCCTGTTCTATGATACGCTATGGCCAAGTCAGCAGCATTCCACCTTGATGGGAGAAAATGGATCACTGTGAGTGAATTGCCACCGGCCAGTGAGGAACTGGTCAGAGAGATTGCCGCTGTACTCGGAGAATCGGAAATCGGCCTCGTCCGCAAGACTGTGGGTATCCTCGGGTACGAGCGGTGCGTCAATTTGCTGGCCGAAACGCAGAGAATCGAAGCGGAAGGCGGCATGATGACCGTCGACGGCAGCCGGCGCAGATCACCCGGCGGCGTCTTCTTTCGCCTGGCCAAGCAAGAAGCAACCGATGAGGAACGGCGCCAGCTCTTTCCCGCATCGCCGGGAACGGGAGGCATCCAGACGCCTCCTTCTGCACCGCCCGACTGGGATGAAATCCGTGACCTGCTTGTATGGGCAGCTGCCCAGCCACAGACAGAACGAGGAGAATTTGTTGTGAAAGCCACGATCGTCGGGCGACCCAAAGGCATGCGCAAGCTGGAGACATGCGTCGCCGTTTCTATGGATCCGAAACGACCGAGCCCCTTGCCCAGGGGTATCCCCGATGTACCGGAAGGGGCCATCGGAACCGTTATTGTCATGATCGACAATCGCCACTGGCAGAAGGTCTCGCCCTATCTTGCCAAGGACAAAGAGGACGATCTGGTTTGCGAAGGATATCCGGTCTTTGACAGCAAGGGCAAGACCGTCATCCTGGCCCATCGGGTCTTCACGCGCCGTATGCACAAGGAACAGAAGCAGCGGGAGAAGCAGAAGGCGAAAGAGAAAAAGCGCCAGGCCTCTGCCAAGTAGCCGGCTCCATCCCTCATCGAAGCATCCAAACCCATGACGACCACCCTGATCGAAACCATCGCTGCGGAACTCAGCCTTCCGGTGCGGCAGGTAGCCGCGACCGTCGAACTCCTGGACGACGGCAATACCCTACCCTTCATTGCACGCTACCGCAAGGAAGCAACCGGGGGGCTGGATGAGGAGCAGATCCGCGCCATTGCCGGGCTGCTTGAGTCCCGGCGCGCCCTGGAAGAGAGGCGGAGCGCAATCCTCGCCTCTGTTGCCGAGCAGGAAAAGCTGACGCCGGAACTGAAGGCGCAGATTCTGGCCGCGGCGACGCGTACGGAATTGGAGGACCTCTACCAACCGTACAAACCCAAACGGCGCACCCGCGCTGCCATCGCCCGTGAGCGCGGTCTCGCCCCCCTGGCCGAGTTGATTCTGACCCAACCCTTGACCCGACAGACGCCCGCGGAAATGGCGCAGCCATTTCTCAGCGACGGCGCGCCCACCGTCGAAGAGGCCCTGGCCGGCGCCCGGGACATCGTAGCCGAGCAGATCAGCGACCATCCCGCCATCCGTGGACAGGTGCGCGAGAAGGCGCTCCAGTTTGCCCAGCTTCGGGTCGCAAAGACGGATGACGCCAAGGACGAGCGGGACGTCTACAAGCTCTACTACGACTACGAGCAGCGGGTAGATCGACTGCGTCCCCATCAGGTCTTGGCCATCAATCGGGGCGAGGCGCAGGGCGTCTTGCGCGTCGCCGTCGATGTGCCGGAACGGGATTGGCGCCGGGCAGTTGTCCAGCACGTCCACTTCGACAAGCGCTCCCCCATGGCCAACGAGCTGGCTGCGGCGGCCAACGATGCGGCTGCCCGCCTCCTCTTGCCGGCGATCGAGCGCGACGTACGGCGCACGCTGACCGAAAGCGCCGAAGCCCACGCCATTCAGGTCTTCGGGGAAAATCTGCGCGGTCTCCTGAGCCAGCCGCCGCTGATCGGACAGACCGTACTGGCCCTGGACCCCGGCTTTCGCACAGGCTGCAAAGTTGCCGTCGCGGATCCAACCGGGCGCGTTCTCACCACCGGCGTCATCTATCCCCATCCGCCCCAGAAGCAGTGGGACGCAGCTAAGACCGAGCTGGCCCGCCTATGCGATCAACACGGCGTCACGCTTATCGTTATCGGCAATGGGACGGCTTCACGGGAGACCGAACAACTGGCCGCCGAGTTCATCCGGACCCGCAGCCGCACGAACGGAGAGGTCGTCGAGCTTCGCTACCTGGTGGTGAACGAGGCCGGCGCCAGCGTCTACAGCGCAAGCCCGCTGGCCCGGGCCGAATTGCCCGACATGGACGTGAGCCTACGCGGCGCCGTTTCCCTCGCCCGGCGCGTCCAGGACCCTTTGGCCGAGTTGGTCAAGATCGACCCCAAGTCGATCGGCGTGGGCATGTACCAACATGACGTCGATCAGAAGGCATTGGCCGGCGCCCTGGATGGCGTGGTCGAGAGTGTGGTCAACCAGGTCGGCGTGGACGTCAATACGGCTTCGCCGGCGCTGCTGACCTACGTTGCGGGCATCGGTCCCAAACTGGCCGAACGGATCGTGGACTACCGCAACGACCACGGCTCGTTTGCCCGTCGTCAGGCGCTGCGCAATGTTTCCGGATTGGGACCCAAGGCCTTCGAGCAGGCGGCCGGTTTTCTGCGTATCCGGGAAGGCGAAGAACCGCTTGATGCCAGCGCGATCCATCCCGAAAGCTATGGCGTGGCCGAGACGCTGCTGGCCCAGGCCGGAACGACCATGGATGCGCCTCTGGCAGTCAGAGAAGCCGCCGTGGAGAAGCTTGCCGCCGAGCAGTCCCTCACCGACCTGGCTGTCGCGGTAGGCGCCGGCGAGCTGACCCTGGCCGATATTCTGGAGCAGCTGGTCCGTCCGGGCCGTGACCCGCGTGAAGATCTGCCGCCGCCAATCCTGCGCAGCGATGTCCTTTCCATGGACGATCTGCTGGTCGGCATGACTTTGCAGGGTACTGTACGCAACGTGGTTGACTTTGGCGCCTTTATCGACATCGGCGTCAAGCAGGATGGCCTCCTCCACCGCAGCCAGACGCCCCGGGACGTTGCGCTTGGCGTGGGCGATGTCGTTACGGTTGAGATTCTGAGCGTCGAGCCGGAACGGGGGCGCATCGGCTTGGGCTGGCCCGCCGACGCAGCATGATTCTGATTACGGGGGGCGCGGGCAAGACCGGTCGTGCCGTGCTCCGCGCCCTCGCCCCCTTGGGGATCCCGACACGGGTGCTGGTGCGCAACGAAGGTTACGCGACTGCCCTGCGGGGTGATGGGGCGCAGGAGATCTACGTTGGCGATATGCGTATCCCGGCGGATCTCCATCGTGCGGTCGCCGGGGCGACGGCCATTTATCACATTTGCCCCAACATGCATCCCGACGAGGAAGCCATTGCCACTAACTTGATCGCAGCCGCCGAAAGGAGCGGCGTGGCGCGCTTCGTCTATCACTCGGTTCTCCATCCCCAAACCGAAGAGATGCCCCATCACTGGGCGAAGCTCCGGGTGGAGGAGCATCTTTTCCGCAGCCGTCTCGCCTGGACCATCCTGCAGCCGGCCGCCTACATGCAGAACCTCCTGGCCTATCGCGCTGAAGTTGCCGCAACGGGCCGCTATCGGGTCCCGTATCCGGTTGACACGCGTCTGGGAATGGTCGATTTGGAAGACGTGGCCGCGGTCGCTGCCCGCGTCTTGAGTGAGGACCAGCATAACGGCGCAATTTACGAGCTGTCCGGCGCTCAGAGTTTGACCCAGCATGAGGTCGCCGCGGCCTTTGCCTCCGTGCTGGGACGGCCGGTGGT
>CAYZLP010000596.1:0-3851 GCA_964478635.1 uncultured Caldilineaceae bacterium | reverse complement strand
TTTGAAGGGTACTGGGTCGACGTCGGCACGATCGACGCCTACTGGGAGACAAATCTCGCCCTCCTCCAACCGGAGCCGCAGCTGGATCTCTACACGGACAAATGGCCCATTCACACGCGGTCGGAAGAACGGCCTGCGGTCAAGCTGGGCCCCCAAGGCAAGCTGATCAACAGCATGGTCTCCAATGGCTGCGTCATCCGGGGCGTAGTCGACAACAGCGTCCTCAGTCCGGGCGTCTATGTCAGCCCCGGTGCGGTCATCAAAGACAGCGTTGTCATGAATGACGTCTGGATTGGGCCGGGCGCGCACCTGCAGAAGGTCGTCATCGACAAGCAAGTCATGATTGGCGCAGGCGCAGTTGTGGGCACGGGCGACGAATCCATTCCCAACGAACAGCTGCCCGACCGCCTCTACGCCGGCATCACGGTCGTTGGGAAGAATGCCGTGATTCCCGACCGGGCCCAGATCGGGCGCAACGTGCTCATCAACAGTAACCGTGACGAAGCAGACTTCCCAGCCGACGGCATCGTGGCCGACGGAAAAACCATCTAGTAAATCCCGGCGGAAATGAACCGACAGGTTCTGCCAACGCAAGAGGGGCCGAATTTCCACCGTGGCACTGGTGCTGAGCACCGTCGAAGCATTTACGCCGAACTGCAATAGAAGAGGAAATGTCTATGACAAGCGCATTCGCCATGATCATGGGCGGCGGCTTTAGTGAGGCCCTAAGCGTTCTCACCGAAGTGCGTTCCGAGCCGGCCGTTCCCTTCGGCGGCAAGTTTCGCCTGATCGATTTTCCGTTGAGTAACTGCGTCAACAGCGGCATTTACAACGTGGCCGTCCTGACCCAGTACAAGCCGCGCAGCTTGAACGACCACATCGGCATCGGCAAGCCCTGGGATCTGGACCGGGCCGCGGGCGGGGTGCGCCTCCTCCAACCCTACCGGGGCGGCCCCTATGGCGACTGGCAGAAAGGCACGGCCGATGCGGTCCGCCGCAATCTCGACTTCGTCGAAAGCCAGCGGGAAGAGCACGTCCTGATTCTGGCCGGCGACCATATCTACATCATGGATTACACGCCCATGCTGCTCCAGCATGTGGACAACAATGCCGACGTCACCGTCGCCGTGCGCCGGGTCAATCCCCATGAAACCCATCGCTACGGCATCGTCGTCGTGGACAGCAACAACAGCATCGTCGAATTTCAGGAGAAGCCCAAGCGCTCCCGGGAGACGCTGGCCTCCATGGGCATCTATATCTTTCGCAAGGACGTGCTTGTCCAGTTGCTCTCGGACGAGAAATACATTGACTTCGGCCGGGAGGTGCTGCCCGCCATGCTGGCCGAACGCGCCGGCGTTTTTGCCTACACCTATCCCGGCTACTGGGCCGATGTCGGTACGGTCCAGGCCTACTGGGAGGCGAACATGAGCCTGCTTGCCGAGAATCCGGCCCTGGACATGTACGATCCCAACTGGATCGTGCACACCCGCAGCCAGGAACGCGCGCCGAGCAAGATCGGGCCCCATTCCCAACAGATCGGCGGTAACCTGCTCTCCAACGGCGCGCGGGTGAACGGCGTCATCGAGCGCAGCGTCATTTCGCCCGGCGTGTTTATCGGCGAAGGCGCGGTGGTGCGCGACTCCGTGATTCTGAACGACACCGTGATCGAAGATGGTGCGGTGGTCGACCGCTGCATCATCGACAAGCAGGTCGTCGTCGGCGCGGGAAGCACGGTGGGGGCAGGAGATGACAACACGGCCAATGAGGCCATGCCCGAAATACTCAATACCGGCATTACCCTGGTCGGCAAAAGCAGCGTGATTCCGGCGGAGCTCTCGATCGGGCGGAACGTGGTCGTCCATGCGTTCACGACGGAGAAACAGTTTGGCCGGCGGAAGAAGGTGGCAAGCGGGAGCAGCCTGGGCAAGAGTCTTCGCTAACCAGGAACGAACTGAACAACAAGGTATCGATGCTGAAGCCGGACGCACGATGGCTAGTGAACGGCGGCGTAAATACCACGGCGGAAACTCGACACTTGTGGCTCTGCTAGAGACTGGTGATTCATTTCCGCCGGGATTTACTGACAGGCGTTGGCTGGCGCGGCACTGGGCCCATTTGCTCCTGGCCGCCTTGACGCTGGTTGGCGGCGGGCTGCGCTTCTATGACCTGGACGGCAAGACCCTGTGGCTCGACGAGGCCTTCAGCGTCTGGCTTGCCGATCACGGACCATTGGCCCTGATCGACTGGGTCGTGCACATCGATCAACATCCGCCGCTCTACTATCTGGCGCTCTCTGTCTGGATGCGCATCTTTGGCGATCTCCCGGGCGCCGTGCGCGCTCTCTCCGCTCTTTGCAGTACGCTAACCATTCCCCTCTTCTACCTCATCGCCAAACGCATCAGCCGCGACCGCTGGACCGCGCTGCTGGCAACCGCCATCCTGGCGCTCTCCCCGTTTCATGTCCGCTTCGCCCAGGAGGCGCGCATGTACGCCCTCCTCACTCTGCTGGCGGGCGGCGCAATCTACGGCGCAATCGCCTTTCTGCAGCGCAGCGACGGCCCCATGGTTCACGCCCGTGACTGGCTCCGGGTCGGGACATGGCGCAGCAACCCGGCCATGGGACCGGCCCTGACGCTGGCCTTCTGTCAGGCCGGCGCAATGTGGACCCACAACACGGCCGCGGTTTTCTTGCCCCTGGCCCTCAATCTGCCCGTGCTGGGCAGCGCGTTCTATCGGCGCCGGCGCGCGCGGCCGGTCTCTCTGCCCGCGGTCAACCTGCCCGGATTTGTGCGCGCCTGGTTGGGAACTCAGGCGGTGGCTTTCCTGCTCTGGCTGCCGTGGCTCGGACCATTTGTTCGGCAGGCCCGGGGGGTGGACCAGACTTTCTGGATTCCGGCCCCCGATATGAACCGAATTGCGGAAACCTTCCAGTCCTTCGCTTTTGCCCATCTCTACCCCTGGGGCGTCAACGTTGCGCTGCTCTTGCTCTACCTGATATTGGCCGGCCTGGGACTATGGGCCATGCGCAAGCAAGCGGCCTGGGCCTGGTTTCTGGCGTCATTGTGGTTGACGCCCATCGCGGGGGAACTGCTCGTCAGCCTGCGCCGTCCCATCTTCTACGACCGGACGCTGATCTGGACGACGCTGGCCTTTTATCTGCTCATGGCGCTGGGCATCCGGTCCATCGGCCGGGGGGGTGGCGGAAACGCGCCGCTGCCCGGTTGGGCCAGGTTGACTCAGGCCGGGCTGGCGTTCCTGGTGGCCGGCGTGAGCGCGCTTGCACTGGGAAGCTACTACCGAGACTTCGAGAAAGAAGGCTGGGCCGACGCCGCAGCCCACGTCGCGCAGGAAGCGGCGGTCGGCGAGCTGATCCTCTTTAACGCGACCTGGGTACAGATTCCCTTCGAGTACTATTTCCGCCACTACGACCGCGCCGTTGAACTACGGGGCGTGCCGTCGGATCTTTTCGACAGCGGTCAGCTCGAACCCCAAATGACGCCGGCCGATCTGCCCCGGCTGGAGGAACTCATCGAAGGGCGCAACCGCGTCTGGTTGGTCTACTCTCACGACTGGTACACCGATCCGGCGGGCCTCATTCCCCGGGCCCTGGAGGCGGTCCTGGACGAAACGGAACGAACAGAATTACCGGGCCTCCAGATCCTTGAGTATCGCAGGCAGTAATCGAACATGGGCATCGAATTCACATGGAGTGACGAACCTGCCCCGCCTGCCCCATCGCCGCCGCCGAAACGATCCGGCCGCTGGATTGGCCTGACCCTGCTGACGATGATCGGGATCGGCGCGCTGGGCTGGTTCTTGCTGCAGTGGCGGAACGCGCCGTCGCCGGCCGC
>CAYZLP010000595.1:0-3852 GCA_964478635.1 uncultured Caldilineaceae bacterium | reverse complement strand
CCGAATCTGCGCGGATCTTCATCGGGATCGATCAGCGGGAATCCGCCTAATCCGCTCAATCCGCGTTCTATTTGGCCGATGGCTGAATCGTTACTCCAAATTTACTTTTCGAGCCTCAGCGCGCCCGCCCGAAGATCTCGGCCAGACGCAAAAAAGGTCGCAAGATCAGGCCCACCACAAGCAGCGCGAGCAGGGCCGGCAAGGCCAGGGCCGTAGCCGTAAGCGGCCAGCCGTACTTGACCGCGAAGAGCTGGGTTGGGATCTGACGTGTCGCCAGGCGCAAGATGTCATTCAGGAAGCCCATGACGTCGGCAGGTCCGCGCAGAAAAGCCAGGGCCACGCTCACGTCGTTGCCCTCGGCCAGATAGGCGCGCACGGCCGGTCGGGCCAGGGCGGTCATGGCCGAAGGGTCGCCTGTCACAACCGTCAATAGCCGGTTCCGGCCCGCTTGGTCCAAATCGACCAGATAATCGGCCAGCTGTCCCAACTCTGCCGTCGTCAGGCCCGCAGCCAGATCGCGCAACCCGGCCGTAGACACTTGCAGGAGCGTACGAATCTGGCCCGGCTCCAGCAGGACAAGATCGGCTATTAAGGCTGGATCGTCCAGCGCCAAGAGACTGTCAAAGAGTTCCCGATCCAGGTCAGAGGGCGCTTTGTGCTTGTATAACTCGGCTGCGGCCATGACCTCGAAATCCCGACCGGCCAGCTCGGACCAAGTCAGGACCGCCTGTAGCGAACCCGTGTGGGCGAGAACCTCCGCGGCGGACGGCGGCAAAGCCAACACGGCCTCCAGCGAACCGTCAACAATGGCTGCATCCAGTGCACTGCGTCCCTGAACTGCCAGGGTTTCGTCGACGAGTTCGGCCACCTTGGCGAGGTCCTCGCTCCGGGCCAACAGATCGGCAAAGGCGGGATTCTCCTCGGCCAGCGTGAGGACCTGACGATACTTGCGCCGGAACTCGAGCCACTCGGCATAGAGATCGTTGGCGATTTCCCGAGCAAGGACGGGCAACTCCTGGCGCAACTCCGGCTCGACGGTGGCGGCAATCTCACGGCGAATTTCCGCCTTGACTTCTTCATCCCGGAGCGATTCCTGAATCTGGGGCAGGGCGCCATCCAGGCTGTCGATGACGTCGTAAACGATGAGCCCCGTGCCGATGACCCAGCCCACCAGGGGAATCAGCTCCGTACCGACCCGTCCCAGGATGCGGGCGCTGATGCGGCCGGCCACCCGGCGCGAGACGCGCTGGGCAATGCGGACCGCGATGCGGCGCGTGATCTGGGCGGCAATGATGACCCCGACTCCCCCCAGCGCCGCTTTGTGCAGATCGATGACCGCCAGGATGCCATTCTCCGCAGCACTGCTTTCCAGCAGATCGGCTTCGCCGGTCGTCTGGCGAATGTCCGCGGCAAAGGCATTGACAATGGCGGCCGAGTAATGACGGTCGATGAATTCACGCAGGCACATGAGATTGAAGGAGACCGATTCTGCCGTCAGCAGCGCGATCTCCGCCTCGATCTCGGCGGCTACTGCAGTGGCCAGTTGGTCGATGGCCTGGCGAAATGCCTCTGCGCCGAAGGCCGCTTCCGCCACGGTTCGGGTCAATTCCTCGGCCTTTTCCGGCGACCAGCCGGAGAGGAACTTGTCCAATAGCTCCTCATCCCGGGCGACGCGCGCGATGGCCTCATCGACCTGGCGGTCGACGATCACGTCCATGCCCAGGGCATCCCACTGGCGCGCGATGATGGCGTCGAGATCGATGCCGTTGGCATCCGCTGCAAAGACCTCTTGCGCGATCTGATTGAGCTCGCTGCGCAGCTGATCCTCGTCCAGCTCGGCGCAGGCGTCAAAATCGACGGGGACCTCTTGGATCTGGGCACGCGCATCGCCGGCCGGCAACAAGCCGGCCAGCAGCAGGCCGACGAACAGCCAGAGCCACAAGCGGGTTCGCCGGGAGAGCACAGACGACTGAAATGGATGGTTCAAAAAAACACTCGCTAATACAGAAGCAGGTTGTCAGCCGCGGATTCGGCAGGTCTTCGCTTCGATACGAACGCTGGAGCGCAGCAATGTCTGGCAAGCTGCGTCCGTCCGCCGAATCCACGTTCCATCAGGACGCAACCGGAGCGTCCGCGGCAATGCTCACGGCGGCGGCGCTCTCCTGCGACTCGGCCGCCAGGGCCTTGTTTATGGCCTGCATATAGGCCTTTGCGCTGGCAACGATAATGTCCGTATCGACGCCGCGACCGCTGAACAATCTCCGCCGGGGCCGGCCCTGGGCCGTTTCCGTATAACCGGAACTATCCACCGGCACCTCGATCCGAATCGTCACGTCGCCATTGGCGTCAATGCCTTCGGTAACGGCCTGTACCAGGAACTCGACCAGGTTATTGCTCACGCCCACGACCCGGTTGATCCCCTGGTAGACCGCGTCCACGGGACCCGTACCGAACCCCGCGTCCGTGATAACCTCGCCCGTCTGCACGTTGCGCGCGGTGACCACGGCCGTTGGCGTAACGTTGCTCCCGCACTGGACCTGAACGTTAAGTAGTTCCCAACGTTCCTCGGGCTGGTAGATTTCGTCGCCCACCAGGGCTTCCAGGTCCGCGTCGGTGACGGTCTTCTTTTTATCCGCCAATTCCTTGAAGCGCTGAAAGACCTCGTTGAGTTCCTCCCGGGTCAAGTGATAGCCCAGTTCCGCCAGGCGGGTGTTGAGGGCATGGCGCCCGCTATGCTTGCCCAACACCAATCGGCTCTGATTCAGGCCGATGGTAGAGGCATCCATGATCTCGTAGGTGCGCTTGTTCTTGAGCATCCCGTCCTGATGGATGCCGGCTTCGTGGGCAAAGGCGTTGGCGCCGACGATAGCCTTATTGGGCTGGATGACCATGCCCGTATAGCGGCTGACCATGTCGCTGGCCCTGTGGATCTCGTTGGTGACGACGTTGGTGGTCAGGCCGTAGACCGGTTGGCGTACATGGAAGGCCATGACCGCCTCTTCCAGGCTCGTATTTCCGGCCCGCTCACCAATTCCGTTGATGGTCACTTCGATTTGGCGTGCGCCATATTGGCAGCCGGCCAGTGTATTGGCCGTCGCCAGGCCGAGATCGTTGTGGCAGTGGACAGAAAAGATGACGTCCTTGCCGCCGGGCACATTCTCCCGCAGGCGGCCGATGAGCTTGCCGAACTCTTCCGGCGTCGTATAGCCGACCGTATCGGGAATGTTGAGCGTGGTCGCGCCGGCCTGGATGGCTACCTCCAGCACGCGCTCCAGAAACTCGGGATCGCTCCGGCCGGCATCTTCCGGGCTGAATTCTACGTTGGGACAGAGGCTGGCCGCATACTGGACCATATCGCCCACCGTTTCCAAAACGTCATCCCGGCTCATCTTGAGCTTGTGTTCCATATGGATGTCGCTGGTGGCGATGAAGGTGTGGATGCGCGGGCGGACGGCGCCCTGGACCGCTTCCCAGGCCTTGTCGATGTCACCCTTGTTGGCCCGGGCCAGCCCGGCAATGATGGGTGGCGGCGCAACATTCCCGTCTTTGTCGATTCGGGGCTGGCGGCCAATTGTATTGGCGATGCGGCGCACGGCATCCAGGTCGCCGGGGCTGGCGGCGGGAAAGCCCGCTTCCATGATGTCAACGCCCAAGCGCGCCAACTGGTGCGCAATGTCGAGCTTTTCCTGGGCATTCAGGGTTGCGCCGGGACTCTGTTCGCCGTCCCGCAGGGTCGTGTCAAAGATGAGAACCGTGTCGCCCTGGGCGACATCACGCGCCCACGCCCGAATATCGTCAATCACAAATTGCGTTACGTCAATCTCGTCTACGTCAGTTTCGGCAGTGACAGCT
>CAYZLP010000594.1:0-3857 GCA_964478635.1 uncultured Caldilineaceae bacterium | reverse complement strand
TTACCTGTTCACGAATATCGGCCAGTAGATTCGGGTAGCCGTTATACCCCAGCCGTTGGGAGAAGCGCACGACGGTTGTCGTGTCCACACCGACAGTATCGGCCAGCTGCGCCGCTGTCATGAACGAGACTTCGTAGTAGTTGCTCATGATGTAGTCGGCGACCTTGCGGTAGCTGCGGCTGAGATGCTCGTAGTACTCGCGGATCTTGGTTCTGTACATGGTTATCCCCCAAGTTCGCCGACGGACATGCGACGCCGGTGACTGTCGACCATATTCTGCCGCGTTTGTTGCAAAATGAATCGTGATTTGTGACGTAAGTTGCCGGTGGACTTTGTGCGAGTATAGTGGAGCCCGATGGCCTTGTCAACTTCACATTGCGCCTCCCCTGCGGCGGGCAAAATTGGCCAGCGCCCGACTGCCGTGATACGATCCGCCCGATGAAGACAAAGCCCCTTTCCCGTTCCCGATATTCTGCCGCTGCCGGCCGCAATGACCAGGGCCGGCAAGTGCTTGCTCAGCGTCTGCGCGCCTCCGCTCTGTTGATGGTGCTGGTGACGGTCGCGCTTCTTGCTGCCGGCTGTGGGCGGGCCGCGGTCCCGGTGGAAGCCGGCACGGTCCCGGCGCTCACGGAAGCGAGCCAAACGATCACACCGCCGACGCCGACCGCGCCAGCAGCGCAGGCCCAGGCAGCGGCGGATGCGGAAGCCCTGGTCAGCCAGCTAGAACGGCCGGTTGCCCTCGAACGGACCGATGCAACCGCTACGGCGGAAACAGCATCCCCGAGCGGCGCGGCGTCCGCTTCGGGCATCGCAGGCCGCACGCCGCTTACGGAGACGACGGTCATCACGGGGGATATGATTCCAGGGGCCGGGCTTACGTTTACCCACTCAACCCCCATATCTGCAACCCGGACGATCAGTGCGCCCGGAGCGGTCACAACACCCCTTGCAGGCGACACAGTCCCGGACCCTGCGGGTTCGGCCTCAAGCGACGCGCGCCTCTCTCCCGTGGCGATGCCAGCGGCGGGCAGCCGATCGCTGCTGCCCACGCCGACGCCCCGGCCCACGATCCAACCCGCGCCGACGGCCGGCCCCACGCCCGATGGCGCGGCGCGTACGGTCCAGCTGCCGATTCTCATGTATCATTATCTCAGCACGCCGCCGGCCGGCGCTGATATCTACCGGCAAGACCTGTCCGTGACGCCCGAACTCTTTGCCGCCCAGTTGGACGCGCTGCAGGCAGCCGGCTATAGTACCATCAGCCTCTACGATCTCATGTCCCACCTGACCGGAGGCGCGCCTCTGCCGGAAAAGCCGGTTATCATCACCTTCGACGACGGCTATCGGGACAACTATGAAAATGCGCTGCCGCTGCTGGCGAAACGGGAAATGACCGCCATGTTCTTTGTGGTGACCGACTTCATGGATGAAGAACGTCCGGAATATCTGACCTGGGATATGGCGCGGGCCATGCGCGATGCCGGGATGTTCATTGAATCCCACGGCCGCAACCACGTCAGTTTGGCCGGCAAAGACGCCGATTATCTGGTCTGGCAGGCATTGGGCAGTCTCGAGACGATCGAGTATGAGCTGGGCGTGCGGCCTCGCTTTGTCTCCTATCCTGCGGGCGAGTATGACGAATTGACGAAAGAGATCTTCCACAGCGCCGGTTACTGGGCGGGCCTGACAACGGCCCAGGGCGCAACCCACAGCAACGAAACCGACCTCTTTGAACTCAAGCGCGTGCGTGTGCGCGGCACAACCACACCGGAAGAACTCGTACGCCTGGCAGGGTTGGACTGGTGAAAAACGGGAATAACGTCATGTCATTGGCAGGCAAGACTGCTGTCATTACCGGCAGCGGACGGGGCATCGGCCGCGGCATCGCCCTGGCCCTGGCCGCCCAGGGTTGCAACATTGGGGTAAACTTCCTGCGTAGACGCAGTGAAGCCGAAGAAACGGCGGCCGCGATCCAAGCCCTGGGCGCCAAGGCTGCAGTAATCAAGGCGAACGTGGGCAAGGAAGAAGAAGTACGCGGCCTCGTCGATGAAGCAGCCGCCCAACTCGGCGGCGTGGACATCTTCGTTGGCAATGCAGCCAGCGGCGTGCTCAAGCCGGTCATGGAAATCGACGACAGAGCCTGGGACTGGTCCATGAATATCAACGCCAAGAGCATTTTGTGGGGCGCTCAGGCCGCCGTTCCCTACATGCGGCGCAACGGCTGGGGACGCATCATCTCCATTACGAGCATTGGCGGCCGGCGCGTCTTCCCGGCCTATAGCGCGGTGGGCGTCAGCAAAGCCGCGATTGAGGCCGTGACCCGCTATCTGGCCGTCGAGCTGGCGCCGGAGGGTATCATTGCCAACTGTATCAGCCCCGGGGTCGTCATCACCGGCGCCCTCGATTTCTTCGCCAACCGGGATACCATGATCGCCCATGCCGAAGAGCACACGCCCGCGGGCCGCCTGGTCACACCCGAGGACGTGGGCAGGGTCGCCGCCTGGCTGTGCAGCGACGACGCCGCCATGATCGTGGGCCAAACCATCGAAGTCGACGGCGGCTACAGCCTCCTCATCAATGGCTGATCTCCCCTCGACCATTGTCGATTGTCAATGATCAATTGTCGAGGGTCGATCGACCATCACCCTCCTCCACCAGTTCAATCCGCGGAAACAACCCCAACTCGAGATCACCCAGTCGCTCCGGCCCCAACGCGGTCAGGGCCGAGTGCACATACTCCGCCTGGGCGCGAAACGCGGCGAGGTCGATGCCCTGGCTTACGGCCGGCAGGTCCCGCAGGAGCGACAAACCCCGGCGAATCATTTTCACGGCGCCTGCCCAATTGCCCTGCTCCGTAAGATAAAACGAGACCCCCACCTGTAAAACTCCCTGGTAGAGATCGCGAATCGGCCGGGTCTCCTCCATCCATGCGGCCTCGAAGTACTCGTGCTGTTCGTAGTAATCGCCCCGGTTGAATTCCGCCACGCCGCGCCTGGCCAGGGCGCTCAGTTCATCATTCCAGCCGTCCGGATAGCGCACGGGCGGGCGGAGATGGCGCTCCACAACTACGGGCAGATCGCTCATCATCTTGCTGCGCGCCCAGGCGTGATCTGCGCCGGCCTGGCGGGCCGCCTGGAGCACAGCCGGCTCCACATGCGCGCCAAAAGCATAGACGGGCGTGCGCTTGCTGTGGGGCCGGTGCTTGAGCCGGCGAATCGCGGCCTGCCAATCGCCGGCCGCGTTGAGATCGACCAGCACGAGCACGGGAAACGTGCGGTCCACGGCATCGACCAGGGCCTCGGCCGTCTCGGCCAGGACGGGCATGCCGCCCAACCCTTCGATGACGTCGGTCAGGCGGGGCACAAAGAAGATGTCTTCTACGAGACAGGCCACTGCCGGTTTGGGCGGTTCGTTCTGGTCTGCGGATGCGGGCCGGGTATTCATCATAAGGCTTTCGTCCGTTGAGTTGTCTAGTGAATCCCGGCAGAAATCCTCATACAGTTGCTGCCAGACGTAGAAGCGCCGGATTTCTGTCGTGGTATTCACGCCGATCTGCACTGGTCATTCATTTCTGCCGCGCGCGACCGACAAAATGCGCGCGGGCACACTGATTGCGTTAATCATGGCACAGGCGGCGTGCTGATTTCAGTAGCGAAAATCCGGCAGACGCGCGCGGCATATGGCCCCCGGGTTGACGGCAGGCGGGGCCATGGTAGAATGTGGGGACGCCTGTATTGTCCGCCCTCGGCACAAAACTCGCCGGATCTGCGTTAATATGAGTGCATAAATCCGCAGTGCCTGATGATTCGTAAGCGATGCTGCGTCCACGAGCGGGGAAATCCGCTATGCTATGGGTA
>CAYZLP010000593.1:0-3877 GCA_964478635.1 uncultured Caldilineaceae bacterium | reverse complement strand
ATCATGACATCAACGGTCGACGCAGCCCGGCTCTATTCGCGGGACAACGGTGAACGATTCCAGGAAGAACTGTTTGAGATGCTGCGCATCCCCAGCCTGAGCGGCGACCCGGCCTACGCGGCCGAAGTGCGGCGCATGGCCGAATGGCTGGCCGAACACATGCGCGGCTTGAAGTTAGACAATGTCCAGGTCATGGAGACAGCCGGCCACCCCGTGGTCTACGGCGAGTGGCTGGGCGCAGGGCCGGATATGCCCACCGTCCTGGTCTACGGCCACTACGACGTGGTCCCTGCCGAGATGGAAGACGGCTGGGAGACCGACCCCTTCGAGCCGGTCGTGAAGGACGGGCGCATCTACGCCCGGGGCGCGACCGACGACAAGGGGCAGCTCTTTATCCACGTCAAAGCGCTGGAATCCTACCTGGAGACCAGCGGCAGCGCGCCGGTCAACGTCAAGTTTCTCATCGAGGGCGAGGAAGAGGTTTCGTCACCCAATCTGCGGCCCTTTCTGGAGGAACACCTGGATCTGCTCCAGTCCGACGTCTGCGTCATCAGCGACTCGTCCATGGCCCGGATCGACGAACCGGCCATCACCCACAGTTTGCGGGGTATGACCTACATTGAGATCCACATATCCGGTCCCAAGGAGGATCTGCACAGCGGCTTCTGGGGCGGCGCCACCCACAATCCGGCCCTGGCCCTGGTCGAAATTCTGGGCAAGCTCTACAACGAGGACGGCACTATTGCCGTGCCCGGTTTCTACGACGACGTCGTGGCGCTGACGGAGGAAGAGCGGGCCATGATCGCCAAGAATCCGCTGACCGACGAACAGTTCAAAGCCGCGACCGGCGTACCGGCCCTCTGGGGGGACGCCGACTTCACCATCCGGGAGCGCGTCTCGGCCCGGCCCACGCTGGAGATCAACGGCATGTGGAGCGGCTACAGCGGTCCGGGCCCCAAGACCATCATTCCGGCCAAGGCGGGGGCCAAGCTCAGCTCACGGCTGGTCGGCAATCAAGACCCGCACAAGATCTACGATCAGATCAAGGCCTACATCGAGTCGATCACGCCACCGACAGTCCACGTGGAGGTAAGCTTGTTGACCACAGGCGAGCCGGCCCTGATCTCCTTCGATCTGCCTGAAATGCAGGCGGCCGCCCGGGCCTATGAAAAGGGCTGGGGCGCAACGCCCATCTTCACCCGGGGCGGCGGCAGCATTCCCGTGGTCGCCGATTTCTACAACTTGATGCAGATCCCGGTGGTGATGATGGGCTACGGACTGGATGACGACGGCCTCCACGCGCCCAATGAAAGTTACAGCATTGAGATGTTTCAGCGGGGCATTGAGACGGCGATCGTGTATCTGGATGAATTGGCGCAGTTGAAGGTAGAAGATTGAAGATTGGTTGGGGTGATGGGCATTGGCCGGTTGGAGCGAGATCAATTGGTTTGGAGACCCTGATGAGCGCAGACAAAGAGACCGACAACGCAGAGACAACGCAGAAGCGCGGCTTTACGCAACGGCTGCTGGACGGCATCGAGAAGGCAGGCAACAAGGTACCCCATCCGGTGCTCATGTTCCTCTACCTGATCATCGGCGTGATCATCCTGTCCCACATTCTCTGGTGGGCCGGCGTGAGCGTGACCGAGCAGATCGCGGTGCCGGCGCCGGTCAGCATAGAGACCGACTACTATGAAGATACGGTGCAGCCGGGCATTTCGATTCCCGAGGACTACAATTACGTCGACTACGTCATCGAAGAGCGCACGATTGCGATCCGCAGTCTGCTGACAGTTGACGGCATTCGTTTTCTCTTCTCGACCTTCGTCACCAATTTTCAGGGTTTCGGCGTGGTGGCGGTGACCTTCATCGCCATGCTGGGCGCGGGCGTGGCCGAGGCGGCCGGTCTCATGGGCGCATCGATTCGCCTTCTGGTGCAGGTGGCGCCGCGGCGACTCATTGCCTTCATCATCATCTTCGTGGGCGTGCTCTCCAGCGTAGCCGCCGACGCCGGCTACCTGATCCTGATTCCTCTGGGCGCGGCGGCCTTCGTGACGCTGCGGCGCCATCCGCTGGCCGGTATGGCAGCAGCTTTCGCCGGCGTCGGCGCGGCCTTTGGGGCCAACTTCTTTATCACGCCCATCGACAGCATGCTGACAGAGATTACCAACGAGGCGATTTCGCTGGCCGGCGGCGAGCCGATTTCCATCGTCGCCAACTACTTCTTTGCCGCCGGGTCCGCACTGTTCCTCGCGATCATCGCCACGATCGTTACGGAACGCATGGTGGAGCCCCGCCTGGGGGCCTTCGACTTCAATACGCTAGACGCGGCCGAAACCGAAGGCGACGGCAAGCTCTCGCCGGCCGAGGCGCGGGGCATGCGCTTCGCCGGGATTGCCGCCGTGGGGTTTCTCGTGCTCGTGGCGCTGGTGGCGCTGCCGCCGGGCGCACCGCTGCGTCACCCGGAGACCGGCAACCTGATCGGCGCAACGCCCTTCATGGACAGTCTTCTCTTCATCATCACGCTCTTCTTCCTGATCACGGGCATCGCCTTCGGCCGGGGCGCCGGCACCATGACCAGCGCCAACGAGGTGATTGCCGCAGTCACCAAGACCTTTTCCGGCCTGGCCGGCCTCGTCTTCATGCTGCTCATGATCAGCCAGTTCATCGCCTACTTCAACTACACCAACATGCCGACCGTGGCGGCCATTGCGGCGGCCGACCTGCTGGAGCGCGCCAACGTGGGCGCATTGCCCTTGCTCTTGGGCATGATCCTGGTCATCCTGCTGCTCAACATCATCATTCCCGGCGGCATGCCGAAATGGGCCATCTTCGCCCCCGTCTTTGTGCCCATCTTTGTGCGCCTGGGCGTGGCCCCACAGACGGTTCTGGCGGCCTATCGCGTGGGCGATTCACCGCTCAACGTCATTACGCCGCTCATGGTCTATCTGCCCTTTGTGGTGACCGTCGCCCAACGTTACCAGAAAGACGCGGGTCTCGGCACCATCGTTGCGCTGATGTTGCCCTACGCCATCATCATGGCCGTGGCCTGGATTCTCTTTTTCATCGTCTGGTTCTTCCTGGGGATTCCGTTGGGGCCCGGCTATCCCGTGGGCGCATAGGAGACGCCTGTGGACGTCATTCAGCATCTCTTGGAGATGCTGCCCGATCCTGCAGCGCGACAGGCGCTCCTGGAGCAATCTGAATTTCAGGTGCCCTTCCTCCTGGACTATGTGGCGGTTTTCTTGTGGGCCGTCAGCGGGGCGATCGTGGCCATGCACAAGCGGTACGACTTTGCCGGCGTGCTGACGATTGCCCTGCTGGCCTCGACCGGCGGCAGCATGCTACGCGACGGCATTTTTTTGCAGCGGACGCCGCCGGTGCTCACGAATCCGTGGTACATTCCGCTGATCGTGACGGCTACGGCCTTCACCGGCCTCTTTCGGCGCCAGATTACGCAGATGGCGCTGGTGGACCAGGTCATCAATACCATCGATGCAATCGGCGTACCGGCCTTTGCCATCGTGGGGCTGCAGCTGTCCCTGCAGCAGGGCATTCCGCTGCCCGGGGTGGTGCTGGTAGGTGTGGCCAACGGCGTCGGCGGCGGCATCCTGCGCGACCTCATGGTCGGGAAGGCGCCGTCCGCGCTGAAGCCGGGGACCATTTTTGTCTCCGGAGTCATATTCATCTGCATCCTTTTCTTGCTGCTGACCTATGGATTGGGCGTGAGCAAGGAGTTGGCGGCCTGGGCCATGATCGCCTTGTTCTTCGGCCTACGTATGTTGAGCCTGCGCTACGGCTGGCGCACGCGGCCCATGCTGAACGACCCGCCGGGATGAAACAAAGGTTGTCGGCGGAAGTCATGTTGGAGAGTAAA
>CAYZLP010000592.1:0-3887 GCA_964478635.1 uncultured Caldilineaceae bacterium | reverse complement strand
AGGTTAGGTAATTGAGAGACTGGGAGATTAGGAGATTGGGTTGACCAACCTTCTACTCCTAATCTCCAGTCTCTCAATCTCCAATCTCCATCCCCCAATCTTTAATCTTTCCCCGCCTTACGCTACAATCGAGCGATGCACATCGGCGTTTTGACCCACAATTACCCGCGTTTTGCGGGTGACTTCAGCGGCAACTTCGTGGCGGCGCTCTGTGAGGAATTCGCCCGGCAGGGTCACCGGTTGACCGTCTGGGCGCCCTTCGATGCCGCCTACGATCGGCCCCTGGACGGGCCGGTCACGCTGCGCCTCTACCGCTACATCTGGCCGGCGCGGCTCCATCGCCTGGGCTACATGCGGTCCATGCAGTCGGATTTGGCCCTGCGCCTGGAGAGCTATGCCCTGAGTCCGGCCATGTTCGCGGCCGGGATCAAGGCCGTGACCCAGGATGCGGCCCGGCTGCGCCCCGACGTGCTGCACGCCCACTGGGTGCTGCCCAATGGCTTTATCGGCGCGGCGGTCGCGCGCCGGCTGGGCATTCCCCTGGCCGTCTCGGTACCCGGCTCGGACGCCCAGGTGGCCGGCGCAAATCCCCTTTTCCGGCGCATGGCCCGGTTCGCTTTCAACCAGGCCGACCTGCTCACCGCCAACAGCGCGGATCTGCGTGATGCGGTCGTGCAGCTCGGCGCCGATCCCAGTAAGTTCGACCTCATCGTCTACGGCACGGATCCCGCCAAGATGCGGCCGGATCCCGCCGGCGTGGCGGAACTGCGCCGCGAGCTTGCCCTGCCGGACGACGCCGTCGTGCTCCTGGGCGTGGGCCGCATGGTCTACAAGAAAGGTTTCGACCTCTTGATTCGCGCCCTGGCCCAGCCCCCCCTGCGCGGGCAAAATACGGTGGCGGTGCTGGTCGGCCAAGGCGATCAGCAGGCCGAATGGCAGGCCCTGGCCGCAGAGCTGGGCGTGGCCGACCGCATCCGCTGGGCCGGCACGGTCCCCTTCGACCGCATCGGGGTCTACTACAACCTGGCCGACGTGCTGGTCAATCCGGCCGTACACAAGCCGGCCGACGGCCTCAACGTCTGCGTGCTGGACGCCATGAGCTGCGCCAAGCCCGTGGTCGGCACGGAAGTTGCCGGCAACCCCCTGGCCATTGAGCCCGGGGTCACCGGGTTCATCACCCCCGAGGGTGACGTTTCAGCCCTGGCCGACGCGCTGGCCACCCTGGCCGCCAATCCGGAGATGCGCGCGACCATGGGGCAGGCGGCACGGCGGCGGATCGATGAGGAACTGGGCTGGCCCCAGCTGGCGAAACGGTATGTGGCCCATTTTGACGAGATGAGGGGGAAAGCGAAGGTTGGAGATTGGCGGCTATGAATTACCTTGATTTCTACGCTGATCGCGCCGTATTAATCACCGGCGGCTTGGGCTTTATTGGTTCGAATCTGGCCCGGCGGCTGGCGGACCTGGACGCGCGGGTGACGCTGGTCGATTCGCTGATTCCCGACTACGGGGGCAATCGCTTCAATATCGCCGGCTATGAGGATCGGCTGCAGGTCAACATTGCGGACGTGCGCGATCCCTTCTCCATGCGCGCGCTGGTGCAGGGGCAGGAGGTGCTCTTCAATCTGGCCGGCCAGGTGAGCCATCTCGACTCCATGGAGGATCCCTTCACCGACCTGGAGATCAACACGCGCAGCCAGCTCTCCATCCTGGAGGCGTGCCGCCACGAGAATCCGGCGATCAGGGTTATCTATGCCGGGACGCGCCAGCAGTACGGCAAGCCCGACTACCTGCCCCTGGACGAGGATCACCTCCAGCACCCGACCGACGTCAACGGCGTCAACAAGATGGCCGGCGAATGGTATCACATCGTCTACCACACGGCCTACGACCTGGCCGCCACCTCCCTGCGCCTGACCAACACCTACGGCCCCCGCCAATTGACGCGCCACAACCGCCAGGGCTTCATCGGCTGGTTCGTGCGCCTGGCCGTGGAGGGCAAGACGATCCAGCTCTACGGCGACGGCGCCCAATTGCGCGATCTCTGCTACGTGGATGACGCGGTCGACGCATTTCTCCGTGCCGGCGCCGCCCCGGAAACCAGCGGTCAGGTCTACAACCTGGGCGGCATGGCCCCCATCAGCCTGCTGGAACTGGCCAACCTGATCGTGGAGATCGCGGGCACGGGCCGGGTCGAGCTGATTCCCTGGCCGCCGGCGCGCAAGCGCATCGACATCGGCGACGTCTACTCCAGCTACCGCCGCATCGAAGAGGCCCTGGGCTGGCGGCCGACCACCTCCCTGCGTCAGGGACTGACCTGCATGATCGAATACTATCAACGTCATTGGGAGCACTACTGGTAATGGCCGCGCACCGACGGCAAGACCCCAACGCGCCGCTCCCCGACGCCGCGCCCCTGCCCTTCAACGACCTGGCCGGCCAATACGCAGCCTTGCAGGGAGAAATCGACGCCGCAGTCGCGCGGGTGCTGGCCGGCGGCTGGTACATTCTGGGCCGGGAGACCGCGGCCTTCGAGGCCGAGTTTGCCGCCTATTGCGGCGCAGCAGGCTGTGTAGGCGTCAACTCGGGTACGGACGCGCTGACCCTGGCCCTGCAAGCCTGCGGCATCGGACCGGGTGATGAGGTGATTACCGTGGCCCACACGGCCGTGGCCACTGCAGCCGCCATCCGCCTGACCGGCGCCACGCCCGTCTTCGTGGACATCGACCCCGTAACCTACACGCTGGACCCGGAGCATGCGGCCCGGGCCGTCACGTCCCGAACCCAGGCCATCGTGCCGGTGCACCTCTACGGCCAGCCGGCCGACATGGAAGGCATTCTGGCCCTGGCCCAACGGCACGGCCTGCGGGTCATCGAGGATTGCGCCCAGGCCCACGGCGCGCGCTACCGGGAGCGACCGGTGGGAACCCTGGGCGATCTGGGCTGCTTCTCTTTCTATCCGACCAAGAATCTGGGGGCCCTGGGCGACGGCGGCGCGGTCATCGGCAACGATCCGGCCCTGCTGGAAGGCGTGCGGCTGCGGCGGGAGTATGGCTGGACGCCGGCCGACCGGTACGTCTCCCAGATCGAGGGCGCCAACAGTCGCCTCGACGAGATCCAGGCCGCAATCCTGCGGGTAAAGCTGTCCAAACTGAGCGAATGGAATGCCCGGCGGCGCACGCTCGCGCTTCGCTATGCGAAAGAATTGCCGCCTCAAGTCACGCGGCCGGTTGAGAGGGCCCTGGCGCATCACGTCTACCATCTCTACGTCGTGGGCACGCCCCGGCGCGATGAAGTACGCCGGGGCCTGGCCGCCGCCGGCATCGCCACGGGCATCCACTACCCCGTGCCCATCCACCGCCAGCCGGCTTATGCGCCGGCCTTTGGCCACTATGAGCTCCCCGTGACCGAAGCCGCGGCCGGCGAGATTCTGTCGCTGCCCCTGCATCCACTGCTGCGTGACGGGGATGTCGACCGTGTTGCAGCCGCCCTGACCGCCTTTTTCTCATGAACCGTCTTGCCCAGGCCTTCGCTGCGGCCCGCCGGGGGCTAGACCCGTACCGGATCGCCCTCCTCGCGCTGATCGCGCTCTATGTGGGCATTTTCACGCGCCTCGCGTGGGACCTCCATGCCGGCATGCGCACCCATAAGGCCGACCTGGGCCAGATCGATCAGGCCATCTGGAACTCCAGCCGGGGGCGCTTTGTGGAGATGACGGACAACGGCTACATCGCCACCCGCATGAGCGATCACGTGGAGCCGATCCTGGCCCTCGTCAGCCCGGTCTACTGGTTCTGGAACGACACGCGGGCGATTTTGCTCCTGCAGACGCTCTTTGTCGCGGCCGGCGCGTGGCTCCTCTATGAGCTGACGCTGACGCTCTTTGA
>CAYZLP010000591.1:0-3891 GCA_964478635.1 uncultured Caldilineaceae bacterium | reverse complement strand
AGCGGGCCGGCAGATTATGAGGGCGCAGCCTGCCGCGTCGGCAGCGGCTCCAGAGGCAACATCGGGGCAGACTCGCTGGCCCACATCATGGGGCCCGTGGCCGGTACGCTTGCCGGCATCATCTCTCTGCGTAATCCACTGCCAGCCCGGGGCGGCGTGGAGCCCGAGGCGCTGGAAGACGTGCGCCAATACGCGCCCCAGGCCTTCCGCCGCCAGGAGCGAGCGGTCACCGCGGTCGACTATGGTGCGGTTGCGGAACGCCATCCCGAAGTGCAGCGGGCCGTGGCCACCCGGCGCTGGACGGGCAGCTGGCACACCATGTTTGTGGCCGTGGACCGCAAAGGCGGTCGGCCCATCGATCCTCTCTTCGAAGCGGACTTGCGACGCCACCTGGCCCGCTATCGCCTGGCAGGGCACGACGTGGAGATCGATCCGCCCCGTTTTGTGGCCCTCGACATCCGTATGAGCGTCTGCGTCAAAGAAGGCTACTTCCGCAGCGAGGTGAAGCAGCAACTTCTCCTGCGCTTTGGCAACGGCACGCTACCCGACGGCGAGCCGGCCTTCTTCCATCCCGATCGCTTCACCTTCGGCCAGGCCGTCTTCTTAAGCGAAGTTGTGGCCGCGGCCATGGCGACGCCGGGCGTGCTCTGGGTCGACTTGCTGCCCCGACCGGAGCGGGATCACCGCTTTCAGCGCTGGGGCGAACTGGCCAACAACGAGATCGCCCTGGGCCGCATTGAACTGGCGCGCCTGGAAATCGCCCGCCTGGACAACGATCCCAGCCTGCCGGAAAACGGCAAACTCGAGTTCTATATGGAGGGTGGCGCATGAACGATTGGACCAAGCAAGCTCCCTGCGGCTGCTGCGAAGACGACCTGCCCGAACCAAACTTGGCCAATCCGCCCGGCCAGGCCGCCCTGCGCTACCGGATGAGCGTCCACGGCGAGTTCCTCGTGCGCATGATCGCGCGGCTGGGCCGCCGGTCCGTTCCGCCTACGGATCCCAACGCGCCGCGTCCCCTGACCGCGCTTACTACCCGGGCCCAGGACGATTTCGCCCTGGGACTACTGGACGCCTGGTCCGTAGTGGGCGACGTCTTGACCTTCTACCAGGAGCGTCTCGCGAACGAGGGCTTCTTGCGCACGGCCACCGAGCGCCGTTCCGTTCTGGAACTGGCCCGCGCCATTGGCTACGAGTTGAACCCCGGCGTGGCGGCCGAAACTTTCCTTGCCTTCACCGTCGATCCTGCCGACGCCATGCCGGACCGCGCGGCCGTGCCTGCAGGCACGCAGGTGCAGAGCATCCCCCAAAAACAGGGCGAGCTGCCCCAGACCTTCGAGACGAGCGCAGCGTTGTCCGCCCACGTTGACTGGAACGTCATGCGGCCGCGCCAGACCGAGGCGCAGCGAATCTCCTCGACCACGGCGACGCTCTACTTCATGGGGCTGGGCAACAACCTGCAGATCGGCGATCGCCTGCTCCTCATCGATCCGGCGAATGAGGCCACGTGGGAGGTGCGACGCATCACCGCCGTCAAGACCGAGCCCGACCACAATCGTACGCGCGTGACGGTCACCCACGGCAGCATCAAATCCATCTGGGCGCCCGCCATCTACGTCTTCCGCCAGCGGGCCAACATCTTTGGTTACAATGCGGCCGAATGGCGCGGCCTCGGCCGGCAAGTGCGGGCCGACTATCTGGGCGTGACCCTGGCCAATCTCTCCAAGATCGATGATGGGCAGTGGCCCAATTACACGATCTGTGCGCCCGTCGGGGCAACCCATCCCCGTTCGTCGATCGTGACGGCGCGTGAAATCGCCGACGCCGCGCTCCTGGCGGCAGAAACCCAGGCCAAAGTGCTCACCCGGTCGGCCATCGCCGGCGTGCCGGAAGTGCTGATGGCCGGTGGCGGCGCCGTCACGGCCCTGGCAGGCAACCTGCGCATCACCCTGGGCGAGCAGACCGATGCGGTCCTGGCCATGATGTCCGTCGCACCGGGTGACGCCGCCGCTTCCGCGTCATCGCTGGACAAGATCGGGGCAGCACTGGTTGACCTGGTGACCAGCGTCGGTATCGAGAGCGTAGCCCTGCCCGAATTTGACGCGACACCGCCTACGATTGATTTTAGCCCCGATGCCCTGGTGCAAACGGCTGAGGAGATGAGCGCGTTTGTGACCGAAGTGAGCAACTACCTGGCCGAAGCGCTGCCCCAAATTGCGGCCGGTCTGCCTAAATTGACGGTGGACAATGGGGCCATGACCGAGGCGCTCTCCACGATTCTTACGGAGATGCAGATCCTGTTGCGGACACTGAATCCGGTGCAATCACTGATCGATCTTTTCATCGGTGAGCAGCCGGAATTGGGCCAGGTTGTCGAGCAGGCGGGCCGTCTGGCCCAGCGAGCCACGAGCGCAGGGGCCGCTACCATGGCCTATCACGGTCTCCAGGCCATCCTGGAGAGCGCGCTCCTGCTCGACACGCCGGCCGACGAACTGGCGACTCTGGCCCGCTCCACTGTGGGGCTGGCGACAACCGCTGCGGGCAGCACCAGCGAAGAGGTGGAGACCGTGGCTGCCCTCGCCGATCAGTACGGCGGCGTTGCCGGCTATGAAGCCATGCTCGAAAGCAGCCTCGAACCACTCTTGCTCATGAACACCGGCGTGGTTGAAGGTGTGGAACGAATTCGTGCTGCGGTAGAAGCGGCACTGGGACAATTTGATACCACGGTCGTGGCAAATCCGACAAGCTGTACCAGGATCGATCTGGACGGGCGCTACGACAAGATCACGCCCGAGAGTTGGGTCTATCTTGCGGCCGGCACCAACATGGATCTCTTCCGAGCTGCGGCCGTTGAAGAGACCGGCCGGGCCGAATATCTCCTTTCTGCCGAGGTAACGCGCCTGACCTTGAGCGGTCCATCCCTGACTGCGTTCAAGACCAAAGTACGTGAGACCAAGGTGTATGGCGCGCCCGAATTCCTGGAACTGGCCGAAATCGAGATTGATGCGCCGGTCGACGGCGCGGTCATTTGGCTGGACGGCCTGATCGAACTGCCGCCGGCTGGCGCGCCGCTGATCGTGGCCGGCGTGGCCATTGGGGACGACGCGACCACCGGCGTCGAGCTGCGGGAATCTGTGACGCTGAAGCAGGCTACCCACGAGGCCGGTCAGACCCGCCTCGAACTGAACCGGACCCTGAGCCGAGCCTATCATCGCGCCGCGGTGCGCATCTTCGGCAACGTCGTCCCGGCCGATCATGGTGAAGCAGTCGTGGACGAGGCGCTCGGCAGCGGTGACGGCGCGCAACCTCACCAGCGTTTCCAACTGCGCAAACCACCGCTCACCCACGTCGCTGCGGCGACGCCCAGCGGCAGCGTCAGCACCCTCACCGTGCGCGTCGACGGCGTGGCGTGGACCCAGCATGAGTCACTCTATGGCCTGGCTCCTGATGCACGCGGCTACATTGTGCGCATCGACGACGACGGCCGGGCGCAGGTGATCTTCGGCGACGGCGAGATGGGCGCCCGCGTCCCCACTGGCCAGGAAAATGTGCGCGCCGCCTATCGCTCGGGCATCGGCCTGGCGGGTGAAGTCGGGGCCGACACGCTGACGCTGCTCAAGAGCCGCCCTTACGGCATCCGCAGCGTCACCAATCCCCTGCCTGCCGACGGCGCAGACGACCCCGAGCGCCTGGAAGATGCCAAGAACAATGCGCCCCTCACCGTGCGGACCCTGGACCGGCTCCTCTCTGTACGCGATTACGCAGACTTCGCCCGGGCCTTTCCCGGCATCGTTACCGACGGGGAGCGGGTCGTCGACTCCGACTCCATTCTCAACCTCAAGGCCTTTCCCAAACGCCTGGTCATCGTCGGGGCCGGGGTCATCGGCTGCG
>CAYZLP010000590.1:0-3893 GCA_964478635.1 uncultured Caldilineaceae bacterium | reverse complement strand
TCCGGGTGCGCGCTCTCTTCGAGCAGGCCAAGCGCAACAGTCCGTGCAGCATCTTTATCGACGAAATCTACGCCGTTGGCCGCTACCGGGGTACCGGTCTGGGCGGCTCCCACGACGAGCGGGAACAGACCCTCAACCAGATTCTGGTGGAGATGGACGGCTTCGCCCCCAATGCGTCCGTCATCGTTCTCTCGGCCACCAATCGGCCGGACGTCCTCGATCCGGCCCTCGTGCGCCCGGGGCGTTTCGACCGTCCCGATATTTTGGACCCGGCCTTGCTGCGCCCCGGACGCTTCGACCGCCGTGTCACCATGGATCGCCCGGATATCAAGGGGCGGCGCAGAATTCTCGAAGTGCACGCCAAGGGCAAGCCCCTTGCGCCCAATGTCGACCTCGATGCCATCGCCAAGCAGACGCCCGGTTTCGTTGGCGCCGATCTGGAAAATGTAGTCAACGAAGCCGCGATCCTGGCGGCGCGCCGGAACAAGCGGGCCATCGGCATGGCCGAAATGCAGGAAGCCGTGGAGCGCTTGGGCATGGGCGGCCCCGAACGGCGCAGCCGCCTCATGACGCCCCGGGAGAAAGAGGTGGTCGCCTATCACGAAGCGGGCCACGCCCTGGTCTCGCGGCTGTGCGAAAGCTCGGATCCGATTCAGAAAATCACGATCGTGCCCCGCGGGCAGGCCGGCGGCTATGTCTGGCGGGTCTCTGATTACGATCGGGTTCTGGCCTCTCGCACCTATTACCTGGACAACATCGCCGTAGCTCTGGGCGGACGCGTGGCCGAGGAACTGGTCTTCGGCGACATCTCCAGCGGCGCCAGCGGCGACATCCAACAGTTAACACAAATGGCCCGCTCCATGGTAACCAAATACGGCATGAGCGAAGCCATGGGCCCTCTCCAGTTCGGCCAACAGGAGGAGATGGTCTTCCTGGGTCGTGAGTTGGCCGAGCAGCGTGATTACAGCGAAGAGGTAGCCGAACAGATCGACGCCGAGGTACGCTACATCGTCGACGAATCCCATCAGCGGGTGCGTCAACTGCTGGCGACCCATCTCGACAAGCTTCATGCCATCGCCAGAGCGTTGCTCGAGTGGGAAACCCTCGACAACGACCAGTTCGAGGAAGTTTTTCAGACCGGTGCCCTGGCAGCGCCGGCTCCGGCCTAACCTATCAGGGGACGGGCAGGGCCGAACAGGCATAGCGAAATGATGAGAAGATCGCGAAGCGACTGTGGAGCACAGTCGCTTCGTTTTTGTTGACGTTTCAGTTCCTGGGTATCCAGGAAGGTTTGAATCCTTACTCTAGGTGCTCTGCTAACGAGAACCTTGCACATGTCAATCTGAACGGGTCCCCGGCGAGACCTGGTACTTGGCCCTGTCAACTGCGCGCCACGAGGATGACGCCGACGCAAATGACCAGGACGCCGGCCCAGCGCAGGGCCGAGACCTGTTCACCCAGCAGCAGCGCGCTGACGAGCGTGACCATGACGTAGCCAAGGCTGAGGGCCGGATAGGCGTAGCTCAGGTCAACTCGGCTCAGCAAGATCAGCCAGAAGATGCTGCTCATGCCGTAAGCCCCTACGCCGGCAAGCACGTATGGATTGGTGAAGGCCGTCGCCAGACTGCTGAAGAGCTGGCTCAGATCACCCGTAATGGCACCGACATCGCTCATGCCGCGCTTCATCAAATATTGCCCCATCACGTTGAACGTAACGGTAACGAGCAGCAAGATCATCTGCTTCATGATTGCCATTCTCCTCGCGCACGCTTGGTGTCAAAGATCGGCGATTGGCGTGCCCAAACCGGCTTATTTTACCCGAGAAGTAGAACCATGCCGAATCCATCGGATCCCATTTCCAATCCAAAGTGTCCTGTTTGGACGACTGCCCGGAGGCATCTCTCATCGTGACCCACAGAATTCTGATCGACACCGATCCCGGCGTTGACGACGCCATGGCGCTGCTGCTGGCCGTTGCGTCGCCGGAACTCGACGTCTTGGGCGTGACCACAGTTTTCGGCAATGGCGCGGACGTAAGCACCATGAGCCGCAATGCCCTGGCCGTGTTGTCCCTGGCCGGACGGACCGACATTCCGGTTGCCACCGGGGCGGCCACGCCTCTGGTCGCACCCTATCCAGGTCGGGGTAAGGCAGTCCACGGCGAGAACGGTCTGGGCGGTGTTGCAATCCCCGATTCTCGCCGCGGCCCGGAGGCGCAGCCGGCAGCCCGATTCATTATCGAGCAATGCCGCGCGCATGCCGGCGAGATCACGCTGGTGACCCTGGCGCCGCTGACCAACGTGGCGCTGGCCCTGCGCCTGGAGCCCAGGTTGCCGGAACTGGTCAAGGAGGTCGTCGTGATGGGTGGAGCCGTCAACGTGGGCGGCAACATCACGCCCGCGGCCGAAGCCAATATCTACAACGATCCGGAAGCGGCGCGCATCGTATTCAACGCCGGCTGGCCCATCGTTATGGCCGGCATGAATGTCACCTGTCAGGTGCGTGTGGCCGAAGCCTATCTCGCCGCACTAGCCCAGGCTGGCAATCGGGCCGGCCGCTTCATCGACGCCGCGGCCCAGGCCTATCTGGCTTTCTATCGCAGTGAAGGAGAAGACGGAATTTGCATGCACGACGTCCATACAATCATGTATCTGATTCAACCGGATCTGTACCGGTCGACTGCCGTCACTGTGGACGTAGAGCTTCAGGGTGAACTGACCCGCGGCCAAACGGTGGCGGACTGGCGAAATCGTTGGGGCCGCACCCCCCAAACCAATCTCCTCACAACCGTAGATGCGGAGGGATTCAAGCAAGAGTTTCGCACGCGTATTGCCCGTTTGCCGTGAAGGACATGGGCCGGGGCAAAGGCGGGATGGCGCATATCTTGGGAATCCCGGCGGAAAGAACCAACAGTTTCTACCAGAGGTAGGAGCACCGAATGTCTGCCGTGGTACTGGTGCTGAGCACCGTCGAAGCATTTACGCCGCACTGTACTAGATTCGCTCGAAAAATCGCGGCCCCTTTGTCGGTCCGCTATTGGGCGCGGGGAAAGGCTCTGTGCTATACTGCCGATTATGGCAAATACACCAAGCAATCCGTTTGAGAAGCGTAGCCGCGAACGGCGGGCATATCTGCAGGACGATGCGGATACGGAAGCGGCGTCCACCGGCCAGCCGGCGCAGGCGCCCGTCCAACCACCGGGCGCAGAGGCGCCTGAGTCAGCGGTCGAAGCTTCGCCCGTCCCCACGCCGACGACTGAAAACGGGATTACCGTTTGGCCCAAACGGGAGAGACTCGAGGCGAACACCGATCGCAAACGAATTTTGATCGTGTGTACCGCAAACATCTGTCGCTCGCCCATGGTCGGCGGCATCTTGCAGCAGCGCTTCGATCGGGATGGCCTAGGCGAGCGTATCGAAATTCGATCTGCCGGCATCTACGGCCTTAAGGGTGAGCGAGCCAGCCGGGACGGTGTCGATCTACTCGCCCAGCGTGACATCGACATCAGCAATCACGTGGCATCCGCCATCCGCTACGAAGATGTAGCCGAGGCCGACCTGGTCATTGTGATGGAAGAGGCCCACCGAAAGGCCATCTTCGTACGCATGCCGGAGTTTGTCTACAAGGTCGTGCTCTTCTCCGAATTGGCCGGCCAGCATGATGACGTGGACGATCCCTATCGCCGGGGCCGCCGGGCCTATGAAAAGACCCTCACCACCATCGACGCCACGCTCGAATCGGGCTGGGACCAGCTGAAGCAGCGGCTTGCCCTCTAGAATCCGGTGAATCCCGACTGAAATCCACATACAGTTGCTACCGGGCGCGCCCACAATGGATCTCAGCCCAGACGCTTGCACTCATCTGAACTAGTGGCCGTCCGGCTGTGCATGCAG
>CAYZLP010000589.1:0-3896 GCA_964478635.1 uncultured Caldilineaceae bacterium | reverse complement strand
CGCTTAGGCCCACCGCGTTGAGACCGGCCTGCTGGAATTTCTCCACCCACATCTTGTTGAGCTGGCCGCAGTAGACCATCTCGAAAATCTCCAAGGTACGGCGGTCGGTGCGGCGGCTGACGTAGCCGCTCTCGCTGGTCACGAATTGGGGCGGATGGCCCAGGGCCTCGGCCACTTCGTTGGTCGTCTCAGCGCCGCCGTGGACGAGCAGCAACTCTTGTCCGGTCTGACGCAGTTCGACGATATCGGCCACCACGGCGTCAATATTGAGATCCTTACCGCCGCCGACTTTAACTACAATCATGAATTCCCTCACTTGAAGTGGGCAGTGGACGATTCAGTGAAGCGCCAATGCCCTGATAATAGACCGCGGATAACGCTGATCCAGTCGATCCGCGCGGATTTTCATCCCTCAACCGCTGCCTACCGCAGCCTGAGCCTGTAGAAGGCGGAGCTTGTCATCGATCCGCCTTCGACAAGCTCAGGCTGCGCGAGGAGGAGAGGCTCAGGCTGCGGGAGCGGTTATCCAACCGGCCGCCGGTAGTGGGCGCGGAACTTACAGACTGACGATCGATCCTGCCGGTCGCATTCTTCGAATTCAACCTCTTCCAAGTCCTGACTCAGAAAGTAATCGATCTCCTCCCGGGTCAAGGGCCAGGGCGGGCCGGAACGCTGGTGCGCCTCGTCCGTGGCGATACAGATCACCAGCAGTTCCCCACCGGGCGCCACGAAGCGGGCAATCGCCTCCATGCTCTGCTCCCGCAGCATGATGGGCAGTGCCTGAACGGTGAAGATTTCCAGGACGAAATCGAATGCGCCCACCCAATCGGCCGGTGGCTGAAAGAGATCGGCCACCTGGTAGTCGACCACTGAGTCGGGAAAGCGCTGCCTGGCCCAGGCGATGGCCGAGGGCGCCACATCAAAGGCCGTCACCGCGAAACCGCGCCGGGCCAGTTCTTCGGCGTCATCGCCCAGCCCGCAGCCGACCACCAGGGCGCGCTGCCCCCGGCCCTGCAGTTCATGCTTGCGCAGCCACTCCTCGAAGATGGGGCGGGCCTGCTTCACTGCCCACGGCACCCGGTCCGCATTGCCGCCGGCGCCGGCGTAAACGATCTCAAACCAGCCTGTGGCATCCTTCAATGATTCAGCCATACTCTACCCCCTGTGTAATTCCCACCATCAGATCGGGTGCAAGCCCGGAAAGCGCAACCCTGTCGTTTCTTCCCAGCCGTAAATGAGATTCATGCTCTGGACGGCGCTGCCGGCTGCGCCCTTCATCAAGTTGTCGATGGCGGCAATGGCGACGACGCGCCCGGTCGCGGGATCGAAATCGAAGCCGACGTCGGCGTAATTGCTGCCGGTGAGGATCTTGGGTTCCGGGTAGCGATAGATGCCGGTCTTCTCTTTGACGAGGCGCACAAACGGTTCATTGCGATAGGTCTGGCGGTAGGCCTTCCAAAGCTCTTTTTCGGTCGTGCCCGCTTTGGCAAAGACGTGGGCCGTGGCCAGGACGCCGCGCACATTGTCCACTGCGGTGGCGCTGAGATGAACCGCCGGCGTCGTCCCGGCCAGCGCCAGGGCCTGGCGGATCTCAGCCGTGTGGCGATGGCCCGTGGGTGCAAAGCTACGCATGACCCGGGCTCGTTCCGGATGGTGGGTGGCGTCACTCGATCTGTTGCCGCCCTCCGAACTGCCGACCTTGACCTCGCAGATCACGTCCCGTTCCGGATCGGCGATCCCGGCGACGAAGAGGGGCCAGATGGCCAGATTCGTCGCCGTGGCGTTGCAGCCGACGCCGCTGACGTAGCGCGCATCCTTCAGCTCCGTCCGATGCAGCTCGGGCAGGCCGTACACGAACTTGGCCAGCCATTCGGGCGTGGCGTGAGGCTTGCCGTACCATTGATCGTAATCGGCCGGATCACGCAAGCGGAAGTCCGCGCTCAGATCGACGATGCGGTCAGCCAGGGCGGCGAAGTGCTCGATCCGCGTCATGGCGCCACCGTGAGGCAGGCCAAGGAAGAGGAGATCGCAGGTATCCAACTCCTCGGCGCTGACGAACTGAAGCTTGGTCTGACCGCGCAGATTGGGATGGGTGAAATGGACATAGGCGCCGGCGTTCCGTTCACTGGTCACCTGGGCTACTTCGATGTTTGGGTGCTGGAGCAGCAGCCGCAACAGTTCGCCGCCGACATAGCCCGACGCCCCGACGATGGAAGCCCGAATTGGATTGCTCATAAATCAATACCTCCCAATCTTTCTCTACCCTCCGGCCAGTGAGACCGACTGGTATTCGGGTGCGCCGTTGGACCAGCCATTGGCCGCAGCCCAACCATCGGCGGCAACGCGCAGCGCGAAGTCGACCATGCGCGCGGGAATGTCGACGCCGGTGGGCAGAATGCTGTTGCGGAACTCCATGGTGTAGTTGACTTCGTTGACGAGCAAACCCCGCTCCGGATCCTCCAGCACGTCGATGGCCACGACGCCGCCGCCCACGGCCCGAGCCGCGCGTACGCAGAGGTCGTGCAATTCCGGCGTCACAGGGCAATTGCTCGACTTTCCGCCCCGAGCAGTATTTGTGATCCAGTGTTCCGAATCCCGGTAGATGGCGCAGATCGTCTCGTCGCCGGCCACGAAGGCGCGGATGTCGCGCATGGGTTTGTCCACATATTCCTGGATGTAGAAGATGCTGTGGTGATAGGTGCCCAGGACGGCCTTGTGCTCCAGTACGGCTTCGGCCGCCTCCCGATCGTTGAGTTTGCTCAACAATCGCCCCCAAGAACCGACGGCCGGCTTGAGCACCACCGGATAGCCCAATTCCTCGATTGCGGCCAGCGCGCTTTCGGGGGTATAGGCGATGAGCGTACGCGGTGATGGCACACCTGCTGCAGTAAGGGCGCTGGTCGTCTGCAGCTTGTTGCCGCAAACGTCGGCTACCTGCGCGGTGTTGACAGTCGGCACGCCCCGATCGTTCAAGATGCGCAAGCTGTAGAGCGCGCGACTGTGGTTGATGCAGCGCTCCACGACGACATCATAGCGGGCCAAGGCGTCGGCCTGTTCGCGCCCCGCCGTCAGATCGAAGACCAGTTCCCGATCGTCCAGCAGATCAAAATCGACTCCGCGCTGCTCAAGGGCTTCGAAGAGCAGCTTTTCCTCCGCGCGCACGCGGCTGTAAAGAACCCCGACTTTGGTCATGTTCACACTCCTCTATTCGCCCCAGTCTTCTTCTTCTTCGGGCGCAAGCTCCAGGGCAAGGGGATCGATGCCGGTGACCTCCAGATCCGCGCCACAGTCGGGACACTGAATGATCTCGTGCTGCATGACGTCGGACAGCTCAATTTCTGCAAAACATTCTGGGCATTCGGCCGTCCCGGAAACCGTTTCAAGTGCCATGAGTTCATTGCTCCTTTGGGTATGGATGAGACAAAATCAAAACTCTTCAATCTTCCCTATTACACAGGCCGCCACCGCCTCCGCCACCTGCTTTGTCGTGGCATGGCCGCCGAGATCGGGCGTGTGCGGGCCGGCAGCCAGCGTTTGCTTGACGGCAGCGCGGATTACCGCAGCGCCTTCAGCTTCACCGAGCCCGTCCAGCAGTTGGGCTGCGGCCAGAATGGCGGCCAGCGGATTGGCGATCCCCTGACCGGCGATATCGGGCGCGCTGCCGTGGACCGGTTCGGCCAGCACAAAGTGATCGCCCACGTTGGCGCTCGACGCCAAGCCGAGCCCACCGACCAGGGCCGCAGCCCCGTCGCTGAGAATGTCGCCATAGAGATTGGGCGCCACGATCACGTCATAGCGTTCCGGTTCGCGTATCATGCGATAGAGCATGGAATCGACCAGCTGCTCCTCTACCGTCACGTCCGGGTAGGCAGCCGCGACGGCCAGGGCCGCTTCCC
>CAYZLP010000588.1:0-3903 GCA_964478635.1 uncultured Caldilineaceae bacterium | reverse complement strand
GTCGGTGCTGGTTGTCTCCACATCGAAGCTGAGCCGCTCTGCGCCGTCGAGCATCGTGAGCAGCTGCTCCAATGTCTCCCGGTTCTGAACGGAGCCATATTCGACATCGGCTGCGGGCACCCTGATCTCGATGGCTGTGTCAGTAGCTGTGTCAGTGGCGCTTGGCGTGGGCGCATCCTCGCCGGGTTCGTCAAAGAGCGACATCTGTCCCGTGGCTGCAGCCGGCTCTTCTGCGCCGCTGTCCGGCAATTCCTTGAGCAGGCTCCGGAATTCCAACTCATTGAACAGGCGCACCACATCCGCCCGGTCATAGTCGCGTACAATACAAGCGTCCGGGTCGTATACGAGGTCGAGGTCCGTGGCAATGGTGACGAGCCGTTTGTTGAGGCGCACCTGCTCTTCCGCATCGGCGACGTTCTGCCGGGTTTTTGGCCCGCTGATCTCATCGACGTGGGCGTAAAGACCGTCGAGGGTGCCGTATTGGTTGATGAACTTGACCGCCGTCTTTTCGCCCACGCCGGGAATGCCGGGAATGTTGTCCGACGTGTCACCCGTCAGTGCTTTGAGTTCGATGAATTGCTGGGGCGTGAGACCGTAACGCTCGGCGATTTCGGTCATGCCATAGACGCTCGTCTTCGGATTGGGGCCGCCCGAAGTATAGAGAATCTTGATGTGATCGTCGACCAGTTGGAACATATCCCGATCGCCGGTGAGGATCAGGACGTTCTGGCCCCGGCCGGCTGCTTGGCGCGCCAGGGTGCCTAGAACATCGTCGGCCTCATAGCCCTCGTAAGTCACGATAGGGATGTTGAGCGCGGTCAGCATCTCCTGGATGCGCCCGATTTGGGGTCGCATGTCGTCCGGCATGCTGTCTCGGGTCGCCTTATAGTCGGGGAATTCCGCATGGCGCCATGTGTCGCCCAGATCAAAGGCCACGGCCACATGGTCGGGCTGATATTCGCGCAGGACGCTGAAGAGCTTGCGCGCAAAGCCATAGACCGCAGCCGTCGGCTCTCCCGCGCTGGTGGAGAGGGGCGTCTTCATGCCGAAATAGGCGCGATAGGCTTGGGAGTGGCCGTCGATGAGCAGTAAAGTTGTCATGGCAGGAGCGGGGACCGGGCAGCCGGCGGGCTACTCGATGCCCAGATCGCCTTCCTCGACCATTTCTCGGATCTGAGGAATGTCTAAGATGGAGCGAAGGGTGCGCATGCGCCGGCCCGCATCCAGTCGATAGCGACCTGACGGCAGCGCCAGAATGTAGTTGTTGGCCGTTCGGTTGACGAGTACGATGATGTTGTCAGGGTTTTCCTTCCACGTATTCGCTTCCACATCCGGTTTCTTGAACATGTCTAATTTATTGAGCATGGTCGCCTCGTTTTCTTTTGACTGGCTGGGAATTCCCGAAACGGAAAGACCGGACGATAGAGACGGGGCGGCGCGCGCCGAGCCAGGATGCTGTCGCCCAATCAGATGCATTGTACAGAGTGTCCGGCTATTTTCCAAAAAACGGGCAAATCTGCCGACCCGCGTTTTGGGATTGACGCACCGTCAGAATATGGCGAAGCGGCTCGGGTAGCGCTACGACGGGCTCGATCCGGCTATGCGCCCAGTTGGTCGCCCTGGTATTCCACTGCTTTGCCCCGCCTTTGGCCCCATAGGCCCGCCAGCCGGGCCTGCACGCCTTGAACTGCGCTCAGGCCGACCATGGTGCCGAACCCGGCGGCGTAGAGCAGGAAGAAGGGCGCAGACCACCATTTGTTGAGATAGATGGCCACGCCGGCCGTGACCAGGGCATAGAGCAGCAGCGCCAACTCACCGAAGAAGAGAGCGTCTATGCCCAGGTGGTAGACGTTGTTTTGCCAGCGATCGCCCGCCCGCTCGACCCGGAATTTGGGCGTGCGCAGGAAGTCGCCCCCCTCCGCGCGCAGCCCCTGCCAGACGGCCCGAGAGTTGTTGAGCGCGATGCCCGTTCCCAGCAGCATGAGCACCGGCAGGTAGAGCATATGCAGGAGCCAGCGCCGGGGGTGGAGCCGGCGTTGGGCGATGGCGTAGAGCAGCGGCGGCCCAATCGTGGTCAGGCTGAGCAAGGCCAGGGGCGCGGCCGGGTCGATGTCCAACAGCATGAGGGGCAGGGCCGTCAGCAGCAGAACGAGCAGCAGCGGGTGCAAGAGATAGTTGCCCAGGTGAAAGAGGCCGAAAAGGCGCTTCAGCAGGGGCTCCTCACTCTGCCAGACGCGTCGGCCTAGCTTGCGCAGGGTTTGCACGCTGCCTTTGGCCCAGCGAAATTGCTGGCGTTTGAAGGCGGTCAGGGTGGGTGGGATCTCGGCCGGCGCCGTCAATTCGTTGACGTAGCATGGCGTCCAGCCTGCCATCTGGGCCCGGTAGCTCAGGTCGAGATCTTCGCACAACGTGTCCGCCTGCCAGCCGCCCACGGCAGGATCTTCGATACAGGCCCGGCGCCAGACGCCGCCCGAACCGTTGAAGCCGAAGAAGAAGCCGGCCCGCTGCCGGCCCTGCTGTTCGACCACAAAGTGACCGTCCAGTGCCAGAGCCTGGCTGCGGGTCAGCGTGGAGTAGTTGTGGTTGAGGTGGCTCCACCGGGTCTGCACGAAACCGCGGCCCGCAGCCTCCGGTCCGGTCAGATAGGGAACTGTGTTGGTTAGGAAATCGGGGGCGGGTAGAAAATCGGCGTCAAAGATGGCGATCAGTTCGCCCCGTGCCAGAGGCAACGCGTTGGCCAGGGCGCCGGCTTTGAAGCCTTTTCGGTCGGCCCGTGTGACGATCTTGACGTCCACGCCCCGGGCCTGCCAGCTTGCTTCCCGCTGCAGCACCAGGGCGCTGGTGAGATCGTCAGAATCGTCCAGCACCTGGATCTCCAGGCGATCGGTCGGATAGTCGAGCCGGGCGCACGCGTCAATAATGCGCTGGGCGACATAGAGCTCGTTGTAGATGGGGAGTTGTACGGTAACCAGCGGCCACGTATCAGGTTGCGGGGGCTCGACCCGGGCCGCGTGGGGTTGACGCAGAACCTGCCACGAAAGCCACAGCGCGTGGAGACCGTAGATCGCCAGGCCGATCATACAGACGGTATACAGTAACTGCAATGTTGCCGCCAGGGCAGCGTGCATGCGTTCCGTCCTTCTTGCGGGTAGCGTAGCCGAAAGACGCCAAAAAAACGGGCTGACGAAATCGCCAGCCTGACCGTTCACCAGAGATATTTATCTGAGCCGTAGTATAACGGAGGTGGCGCAGGGCAGCCAAATCCATCTTCCGTACGGCATACCGGCACCCCTATAGCGATTCACCTGCATGGCGATCGAACGATAGACCGCGGATGACGCTGATCAAGCGGATCTGTGCGGATTTTCATCCCTCTTGGTGCGAATCGGCACATGTGAACTTCCACGAAGATGAAACCACACCGTTAATTGCGGACAATCAGCAATCCTCAATTTCACGCCGATAGACTGCGGAACAAACCGGATACGGCGAACTTGTCGTGAGCCTGTCGAATGATCGGACGGATTGCCTGCCAAGAATCTGTCGGGATCCGCCCCAGTCTGCCAAATCCGCGGTCGATGTGGCTCAAAATGTGAATTGCTGGCGGACAATGACTAATTAGCATAGAGCCGGAGCAGATCCTCAAGCCAGCGCCTGGCGTCCTCTGGTGTTTCAACCCGGGCGTGGGCAAAGGTCTCCCGCGGGACTCGGTTGACGAGCAAGGACATACCGCCATGATTGCGTATGATCTCGAAGGCTTCTTCATCCTTGTCGTCATCGCCCAGAAACACGGGCAGTGCGCCGTCCCAGGGGCGCTCCTCAAGCAGGTAGGTGATGGTCTTGCCCTTATTGGCCAGGACGGGGCCGAGTTCGACGAATTTGTAGCCGCCCAGGATGCGGAAG
>CAYZLP010000587.1:0-3907 GCA_964478635.1 uncultured Caldilineaceae bacterium | reverse complement strand
AGACGCTGGACGCGCTGCTCTTCTATTACTACAACAAGAACGACGGGCTGCGCATCACGGATCTGCACCAGGGCGTCGTCTGGGGCACCAACACCGACGAGACGCGCCTGCATCCGGCGCTGATCAACCGCTTCGACTATGAAAGCGACTATGGCACCGTTCTCAATCGCTTTCTCATGCAGGCGGCCATTGGTCATCCGCTGACGGTCTACGGCACCGGCGGTCAGACCCGGGCTTTCATTAATATCCAGGATACCGTCCGCTGCATCAAGCTGGCCGTCGAGAATCCATCCCGCCGGGGCGAGCGGGTCAAGATTTTTAATCAGGCTACCGAAACCCACCGCGTGCGCGGGCTGGCGGAGCTGGTTGCCCGTCTGACAGGCGCCGAGATTCGCTACTACATCGACCCCCGTAACGAATCGCTGGAAAATGAACTGGTCGTCCGGAACGATCAATTTCTGGCTCTGGGCCTCAACCCCATCACGCTGAGCGAAGGGCTCATGACCGAGGTCATCGAAGTCGCCGCGCGCTACAAGGATCGGGCCAGAACCGCAGCGATCCCGCCGGCCTCCAGCTGGCGCGCCGACATCCCGCTGGACAAGCAAGGGTCCAGCGAGCCCGCGGCCGTAGAGCATGGGGTGGTGATGGCGGATTGACGATTGTCGATTGTCGATTGTTAATGGTCGATGGGCGATGGGTGACTGAAGATTGGGGATTGGGGATTGTTGCCATGGGTCCGGTCTGGTTGATGACATGGGCCGGGTCGGGTCTCCTAATCTTCAATCTTCAGTCTTTTTGATTGGGTGTGCTCCAGTGTGGGGGCACGTGTGCAACTTCCCGGAAGAGGTCAGAGCCCATTCCGTCCTTCGAGATCGCACGACCTCTTCCGGGAAGTGATTCGCGCCCTTTTTGATTTTGCCTCTTGACAGCTATCCAAACATGCGTTAAAATCCGAACATTGTTCGGAAAAAAAACTGGAGTTTGGATTCATGGATGATTTGGCCCAGATGGAAGAACTGAGTACGCGAGAACGGCGGCATCTGCGCACCCACCAAGCGATTCTGGACGCCGCCCGGCAGATTATCTCGCGCAAGGGCATCGATGCGCTTTCCATGCGCGCCATTGCCAAAGCCATCGACTACAGTCCGGCCGGCCTCTATGAATACTTCGGTTCCAAAGAGGAGATCATCAGCGCAGTCTGCCGGCAGGGGCACGCACGCCTGACCGAGACCATGCGTCGAGCGGACGCCAGCCTGCCGCCGGCAGAACACTTGATGGAAGTGGGACTGGCCTACATCGATTTCGCCGTGCGCAATCCCGATCACTTTCGGCTGATGTTCGATGAGCCCCTTTTGGCCATACCGACGGGCGTGAGCCAGGAAGACGTACTCGCCCAGATTTCAGACGAAGAGTCCTCCTTCGGCCTGCTGTTACGCGCCATCCAACGCGGTATTGATGAAGGGGTCTTCAAGACGCAGCCAGGTTACGGCTTGCTGGAGATGGCCCATACGGCCTGGTCGCTCGTTCACGGCATGGCCATGCTGCGCATCGGTAACCTGGCCAACTTCCCCATGGACTTTGCCGCCGTCGAGCGCGAAGGGTTGCGCCGGCTCAATCTGGCGCTGCAAGCCGAGTAGTCGCTGGAGCCCATGCGCCCGGCGGCCTATTTTTTTACCTTTTACCGAACACTGTTCAGTTTTAGACTACTGTTTATGGAGACATGCAAGATGGACCAAATTTTCCAGCTCAGCAGCCTGCTCGTAATGCCCTTCTGGGCGCTCATGATCTTTCTGCCCCACTGGCGGTGGACCCGACGCATCATCGCTTCGCCTATGATCGCCCTGCCCGCCGCTTTGCTCTACGCAGCGCTCTTTCTGCCCGGGGCCCTCACCCTGCTGCCGGCCCTAATGGACCCGAGTCTGGCGGAGATCGCCACGTTGTTGGGCACACCCGCCGGCGCCACCATCGCCTGGGTACACTTCCTGGCCTTCGATCTCTTCGTCGGACGCTGGGTCTATCTGGACGCACGCCGCCGGGGCATGACGGCCTGGGTGGTCTCGCCCATTCTCTTCTTCGTGCTCATGGCCGGCCCGCTCGGTTTCGCCCTCTATCTGGGCGCGCGGGCGCTGGCCGGCCGCATGAATGGAGGAAGCCTGGAACTTCCGGCGGCCGCGCCGTCAGAAGTCTAACATTTGAGATGGGAACACGAATTCTGTAGGTCATCGCTACCAGCGTGACTTCTCCCAGCTATCGTGAACGTCCGGCTGACAGCCCGGACCTACAAAACTCATGCTTTCGTCGTGTTGGCAGTTCAGTATCAATACGCTTTGTCACAAGTCACCAATCAAATGAGGTCAATTATGACAGCTCAAAACCTGCAGTCCCCAGTCACCGGCATGCGCAGCATCATTCGCCAGGCGTGGCAATTCAATCGCCTCTTGACCTTTTCCGTGATTGCCTTCGTCCTGCTGATCCCGCTACCCTTCATCGGCATGGCGCTGGATCCCAAGGTCATTACCGGCGTCAACGGCTGGATCAAGCCTTTGAAGTTCCTGCTCTCGGCCGCCATCTACAGCGCCACCTTCCTGTGGCTCCTGACCTATGTCAAGGGCCGGCGCCGCTGGGTGCAGTTCATCGCCAATGTGACGGCGGTCGTGCTGCTGGTCGAGATTGGGCTGATCGTCCTCCAGGTCATCCGCGGCACCTCCAGCCACTTCAACGTGGCGACCGGGTTTGATGCCGCCGTCTTCAGCATCATGGGTACGGCCATCACCATCCTGGCCGTCATGAATCTCGTCCTGGCCATTCTGCTGCTCATCCAGCGCATGGACGATCGGGTCTTTGCCTGGAGCCTGCGCCTGGGCGTATTGGCCTCATTCGTCGGCATTACGGTGGCCTTTTTCATGACCGCCGGCCCCACGCCAGAACAATTGGCCGCCATGGAGGCGGGCGCGCCCATGACGACGGTCGGCGCGCACAGCGTCGGCGTAGCGGACGGCGGCCCGGGTCTGCCCTTCGTCGGCTGGAGCACCGAGGGCGGCGACCTGCGCGTGCCCCATTTCGTCGGCCTCCACGGCATGCAGGTCATTCCCCTGTTGGGGTGGTGGCTGAGCCGGCCGGCCCAGCGGCGCCGCTATCGTGAAGATCAGCGGCTGGCATTTGTCTGGATCGGCGGGCTCAGCTATATGGGCTTCACGCTCCTGCTGACCTGGCAAGCTCTGCGTGGGCAAAGCGTCATTGCGCCCGATTGGCTGACCCTGGCAGGCTGCGGCGTGCTGGTCGGCGCGGCAGTCGTCGCCGGAATAGCGGTTGGACTGATGCCGGCGCGGGGCGATGTAGACGGCGAATTGGTACGACCCGCATCACCGCCCATCGTCCAGTGAGCACGCCCACGTGCGAACAGGTCGACCCGACAGGCGGCATCATTATCCTGGAAATAGACCCGCATTCCCATCGTTCACAGGCAGCGCGACAGTTCGCCCACAGCTCCACGAGCCGGGCAAGGAATCAAGACAAATGACATCCACAACCGTGAATCAAGCCGGACAAAAGCGCCCGGCAACCTTACTCCAAGACTGGCGACCGCGGTTGATGCGCGGCCTGCTCGTGATCGCCGCAGCAACCGGCATCCTAGTCGCCGGGGCCATGCTGTGGAATGCGGCCGCGACAGCCCAGGTGGCAGCTGCCTATCCGCCGCGCGGGCAATTCGTCGACGTCGGCGGCGCCCGGATGCACGTGATCTGCCAGGGCGCGGGCGAGCCGACATTGGTCATGCAGGGCGGGATTGCGGGCGGCGCGCTGGACTGGCTGCCGGTCATGGAAGAGTTGGCCTCGACCCACCGCGTCTGCGCCTTCGACCGCCTGGGCCAGGATTGGAGCGATCCCGCGCCCGCACCGCGCACCTTTG
>CAYZLP010000586.1:0-3908 GCA_964478635.1 uncultured Caldilineaceae bacterium | reverse complement strand
CGGCAGGCTCTCTTCGAGCTCATCTTCAGGCGGCACCAGCGCATTGATGGTCAGCCACGAATCGCTGCCATCGTGAACGAGCTGGATGTGGGGCAAAATAAAGTGACCGGGACCAAAGCCGGTCCACGTCACATCAGGGACGAAGTCTTCGCGAAAGGCGAAGCCGCCAAAGAGACGGGGGGCGGCTTCAGGATGTTCCGCGCCGGCCACGTAGGCATGGCGAAAGAGAGACGCCGCCTGGCGTTCGACGGCCTTGACCCGGCTTTCTCCCCAGCCCATGAGTTCGGCCGCAACGCCCATGCCCGCCAAAGCGAGGCCGGATCGTCCGTCATGCCAGAAGAAGCGTTCCCGGCCCTGGGCCTTGCGCAGAAAGTGAAGCGGCTCTAGACCGGACGCCCGCCGGCTGAAGCTGACCAGACGTCCGGCTATGCTTGGATGATATTCGTTGGGCGCCATCTGGGGGCCGCCCTTGGCTGCAATTCGGTCTTTCATGGGTGGAATCAATCGGCGGACTGAACTTCACCGAAGTGGCGCTCGTAGCCCACGCTGCGCAGAAGCGTCGGCACCAGGGTTTGGACGATGCGTGGCGGCTCGGGCTCGCCGGTATAGACCCAGCGGATGACCAGATTGTAAATCGCGCCCATCCAGGCGTGGGCAACGATCGCCGCATCGATGGGTTCGATCTCCCCTTGGGCCACGGCTTCCTGCAGGTATTGCTCGATGAGACCGGCAAAACGCTCGTTGATTTCGATCCGCTTCATCTCAAAGGCGTTGCCCAGCCCCGACGCCTGGACCAGGAGCACTTTGGCCTGCCGGCGATATTTGCCAAAGGTGGAGAGGCACGCTTCCAGCGCGGCTTCTACCTTGGCCATGGCAACGGTTTCCCCCTGGATTGCCTCGGTAATTCGGCGCTCCAGCAGATTGGCAAACTGGTCGACCAGAGCCAGGAAGAGGCGCTCCTTGTTGGGGAAGTAGAAATAGATGGAGCCTTTGGAAGTGTGGGAGTTTTCAGCAATCTCGTCGAGGCGCGTGTCGTGATAGCCCTTGCTGGCAAAGGCGTTGAGCGCCGCGTCCAGAATGCTGCTGCGCGTCTTCTCCGGGTCTCGACTCTTCGTGCGGATGGTCTCCGACATGGTCATTCTCTCCCTGCTGTGCAAGCGTGGCCATGCACGCGTAACTTGTTGGTCAGTATAGCATACAAACTGACCGGTCAGTCTATTCTTGCAGCAATGAGGGCTGCCGTCTGCACGTGAGATTCCAAAGGTAGGAAACAAACGGTCCCGGCAGCGCAATTCCGCCGGGACCGTTCCAAGTTGTTTGCGAAGAATCTCGTTCTTCGCCAGATTGAACTGACGGAATTCCGGCGTGATCCGACCTACTGCCGAGAAACAGTTACGCCTGCATCTTCCTCCAGCGTCTTGATGAAAGCCGAGGCATTTTCTTCGCCCCAGCCTTTGTTCACACCGGCTTTGATATTTTCGCGAATCACGGCCACGGCCGGAATCGGCGAGTTCAGGTCCTGGGCGAAGCGGCTGATGAGATTGGCGTCCTTGAGCATGAGCTTGAGAGCGAAGAAAGTGCTGAAGTCACGGTTGATCAACATTTCGCCCACGCCGTCGAAGATGGGCGACTTGAAGTCGGTCACGTGGAGGACGCCCAGCACATCTTCCGGATTCAGGCCGGCTTTGGTGGCCAGGATCATGGCCTCACCCAGTGCCTCCAGTTGGGAAGCCACCACCAGATTGCCCACCAGCTTCATCGAGGCGCCCTGGCCGCTTTCGCCCATGTAGTGGGTCGTCTCGCTGAGCGGCTCCAAGATGGGCAGCATTTCCTCATAGAGACCTTGGTCGCCGCCCACGACGATCCAGAGCCCGCCATTGGCGGCCTCGTTCTTGCTGCCGAAGACCGGCGCATCCAGAAAGCGGACGCCCTTGTCGGCATAGGCGGCGGCTTCCTTGCGGCTGGTGTCGGGATGAAGCGTCGTCAGATCGATGGCGATCTGGCCCGGTTTGACATTCTCCAGCACGCCGCCTGGGCCGAAGACCAGATCCTCGACCGCAGCGTCGTCGCTCAGGCAGTACATGATGACGTCGGCATCCTGGACCGCGGTGGCAATGCTGTCAGCCTGGCTCGCGCCCGCTTCGACCAGCGGTGCGCAGCGTTCGGCCGTGCGGTTCCAGACGGTGACGGGATAGCCGGCTTTGAGAAGGTTGGCAGCCATGCCCCGTCCCATAATACCCATACCGAGATAGGCGATCTTTTGCATGATTTCTTTCCTTTCAACTGTGAAGACGGGCGGATCAATGAAGATACTGGGCCGTCATTGGCGTCTTATTTTGCGCTGCTGTCGTTGTTCCGTGTAATAGTTGAGGACCATGACCAGGAGCAGGAGCGCGCCCCAGGCGAACTGGCGGAAGAAGATGGCGGCGCTGGAGCCCGACAGCTCCAGCATCAGCATGTTGAGACCCGTGGACAGAAACTGGATGGAGAGCACGGCCAGCACAAGGCCGGAAACCGTGCCCACGCCGCCCGTATAGCTGACGCCGCCCAGAATGGCAATCAGCACGGTCAGCAGGATGAAGGAGGCGCCGTAATCCGGTTTGGCCGAATTGGCCCGGGCCAGGAAGATGATGCCGGCGATGCTGGCGATGACGCCGGCCAGCCAGTAGGTGCGCATCAGCACCCGGTCACTGTTGATGCCCGAGAAGCGCGCGGCCGTCGGATTGGTGCCCAGCATGTAGACGTTGAAGCCGAAGGTCGTGCGGTTGAGCATCACCGCAAAGAAAATGGCAATGACGATGAAGACAATGACAGGAATGGGTACGCCCAGCACCGAGCCGTTGCCGATGAAGGCCAGCTGGGTCGTGGTAATGGCCGGGCCGCCGGTGATGACATAGGAAAGCCCCGTGTAGAGGGAACCGGTGCCCAGGGTGGCGAGAATGGGCGTAATGCCCACTCGCGAGACCAGGAAGCCGTTGAAGAGACCGCAGACGGAGCCCACGATGAGCGCGGCTGCCACGGCCAGGACCAGGGCCAGCCAGGTCGCCATGCCGCCGTCACCGCCCAGTCCGGTCAGGATCATGGCCGCGGCGATAGCCGATAGATTGGCCGTTCCTACGATGGAAAGGTCGATGCCGCCGGTCAGCATGGTAATCATGATGGCGAAGGCCAGCACGCCGAACTCGGGAAATTGAACGGCCATGGACTGCATGTTGCGTACCGTGAAAAACTTCCCGGGCAGCAGCAGGCTGAAGGCGATAAAGATCAAGATCGTGATAATCAACAGCCGCATGGTGTGGCTGTCAAAGCGTATGCGCCGGGAGGAAGCTTTCGTGATCTGCTCGTTGCTCATTGGGCTGATGCCTGTTGACGATCGAAGATTAATGTTTGATTTCTGTTGTCCATTACTCTGCCAAACCGAAACTCATCCTCCCGGCACGTCGGGCCTGAATGGCCGGGAGACCCGTGCCGACCAGGATGATGATGCCGATGACCACGCGCTGCCAGACCGAAGGCACGCCGATCAGGATGAGACTGTTGTTGGCGATGACGACCAGGATGACGCCCAGAATGGTGCCGATGACCGTCCCCCGTCCGCCGGTCAGTTGAGCGCCGCCGAGCACGACGGCCGCAATGACGGCCAATTCCGTACCCACGATATCCTGGGGATTCGCCTGGCGGGCCAGCGAGCCGAAAGTCATGCCCGCTATACCGGAAAGGAGGCCGACAAAGCCATAGATGAAATATTGGGTGCGGGCAATGTTAAAGCCGGCCCGTTCGGCCGATTCGCGGGAGCCGCCCAGGGCATAGACGCTCCGGCCCAGCATCGTGAATTGCAGCAAAAACCAGACGAAAATGATGACGCCGATCGAGATCAAAATACCCGGGTGCAGGTTTGCCACGCCGCG
>CAYZLP010000585.1:0-3914 GCA_964478635.1 uncultured Caldilineaceae bacterium | reverse complement strand
CCGGTATTACAGTAAGGAGTGATTATGAAACGGAACGTCTTCGTTCCCCTGTTGGCGCTGCTTGTGCTCGTGCTGGGCGCGTGTGGCGGGCCCCAGGTTCCCGAGGAGCTGTTGCCGACCCGCATCCCCGAACTGACCATGGACACATTCTATGCGCCGGAAGTCGATACGGAAAGCGCAACTGCGGAAACGACAGATGCCGCCCCTACTGATGCGGAAGGCGCTGCAGTGGAAGAGGTAGCCGCCTCTGCCGCTGCAGAACCGGCCGCCGCAGATGCTGCGACTGAGGCTGATGACGCTACTGTGACAGAGGCCGCATCGGCCGAAGAACCGGCTGCTGTCGAAGAACCTGCCGCTGTCGAAGAACCGGCCACTGAGGAAGCGGTGGCCGAAGCCGCGCCCGTCGAAGAAGAACCTGCCCCCGCAGAACCCGCGGCCGCAGAACCCGCGGCCGAGGAAGCCGCCCCCGCAGAAGAGGCGCCTGCAGAAGCCGAGGCTGCCCCTGCTGCCGGGGATGCTGAAGCGCCTGCCGCCGCAGCCGAGCCGGCCGTCACGGAATCGCTCGTGCCAGAAGCCGTCACCGCAGCCCTGGCCGTGGCCGATCCCGCCCGCGGCCAGCAGTTGACCCTGCAGAACGCCTGCATCGGCTGCCACAATCTCGACCCCAACGTGCAAATGGCCGGGCCGACCTGGGCGAACATGGCCAACACGGCCGCCACTCGTGTTGCCGGTGAGAGTGCCGAAGAATATCTCTACAACAGCATCGTTCATCCCAACGACTATCTGGTCGAGGGCTATATGGCCGGTGTTATGCTCCAGAACTACGGTGATACGCTCAGCGATCAGGATATCGCCGACATCATGGCTTATCTGCTGACCCTCCAAGGTGAATAAGCGTCTGGGGGAAACGTGGTTCCGCGTATGGGCGGTTTGGGTAGAAGCCCGCTGCTTTGCTACAATAGGTGACAGTATCACTTGACCTGCGCCACCGAAATGGGAGAGAAGCCGTCATGAAGGCGATGATGTATCTAGAGGGGAAAGACTCGCCCGTCGCGGTCTTGGACGAGATCAAAATCATAGAGATGAATGACAATCACCGGGAAAGCCCCGTACGCATCACCTTTGAGTCCAAGCAACTGAGCGCATCCAAGGTGATGACGGAGCTTTATCGGGATGCCAAGATGTGGCTGAAGCTAGAGGATGGCCGGGAGTGTACCGTTCTCCTGCAGCATTCCAGTCTCGACATGGAAGGACGTGCAGTTGGCGTTCTGCGTGTGATGGGTGATATTGTCGATCCGGTGAGCGCATAGCGTATACTTTTTAACGGACTGCAGAACAATGACCGGCTCGGGCAATTTCCCCGGGCCGGTTTTGTCTTGTCCATGCGAATGGTACTGCCTGTGAATTACCCTATGGCCCCAACACAATCTGCGCCCCGTTCCCGTTTTTGGCTCGGCTTCGTGCTCGCTTTCGGTTTGCTTACGCTGGCAAGCTGTGGCGCATTCCTGGTCGCGACAGGTCTGGATGAAGTCTCGCTAGCCGAACTCCAGGGCAGCGGGCCGGCCTGGACGCCGCCGCCGACTACGCCGGCGCCCGCGGAGCAGCCCGTCGTCAGCGGCAGTGAGGCTGCGGGGGGGGAAACCGGCCTTTTCGCTCCGGAACAGAGCGTCCGCAACGTCACGAATAGCCGCGTCAACGTGCGTGCCACGGCCGGCTATCTGGCCAAGCCCGCTACCGATGTAATTGCCCAACTGCAGCCCGGGGAGGAATCCGTCATCGTGGGACCGACGGCCCAGGTCGACGGTTTGACCTGGTGGCTTGTACGGCAGCAAACTGCTGACGGGCGCACGGTTGAGGGGTGGGTGGCCCAGGCGACTGCCAGCGGCGTCACCATTCTAGGTGAATAGCGCCAGCGTAGCCTGATTTCAGCATTCCGGGATTGGGCCCGCACGAGCGCGCAGCGCGCACAACGTTATGGCCCAATCCCGGAATGCTCAGACTAGCTCATTGATGCGCCGGGCCAGGGCCACGTCCCGATCGCTGATCGAGTCGTCCGCCTCGTGGGTCACCAGGTCGATCACCACTTTGCTCCATACATTGAACAACTCCGGATGGTGCCACTGACGATTGGCCTCCAGTGCGACCTGGGTCATGAAGCCGAAGGCTTCGGTGAAATCCTTGAACTTGAACTCGCGGTGGAGTTTGCCCCCGGCCACCGACCAGCCATCCAACTCGGCCAGCGCATCCTGAATCTCCGCCTGGCTCAGCTTCTTCGGGTTTGACATGGTATCGCTTCTCGCTTTCTAGTAGTACACTCCTGCGCAAATACCACGGTGGGAATTCGGTACCTCTACCGGTGGTAGAATCTGTCGAACCATTTCCGCCGGGATTTACTAGCCACTCTCAACTGACTGCCACCATACCACGTCAGTCCTCTTTCTTCTGGAGAATCGCCCTCATTTGGTCCCGTTATGCGACGAAACCGTCCGGACGGAAAGCGTTTCGGGCACCAGGCCGGCGAAGATGGCGGAGGCGCCCACGCCGATGCCGGCTATAACGTAGGCGGCCAGCACAAGGCCGACCAACTGGGCGACGCCGCCGACGATCATGGGGGCGGTCGCGTGGCCGCCGTCGCCGATGAGGCGCCAGATGCCCAGGTATTCGCCCAGTTCCTCCGGCGGGGCCAAATCGGCGCCTAGAGTCATCATGGTGCCGGAGCCCAACCCGTTCCCGAAGCCGATAAGCATTGCCACGACCAGCAGCGCGCCGAAGCTCTGGGTCAGGGGAATCAAGGCCATGCCGATGGACATGATGGTGAAGCAGGGAACAATGGCAAATTTGCGTCCGATGTTGTCCATGATGAGACCGGCAGGATAAAAGAGGGACATGTCGACGGCCGAAGAAAGCCCGACGATAATGCCGATCTGCCCCACGTCCAGGCCGATGATGTCGGCGGCGTAGAGGGGAATAATCACGTGGCGCCCCTCGCGCAGCGTCTGGGCCAGGAATTGCCCCAGTCCGGCCGTAGACAAAGTGCGGCCATGGCTGCGCAACATGGCCAGCATATGACCGGCGTGACCGCTGAGGCCGCCCCGATGCACCCGGCGCGCGGATGAGTTCTCCTGGGCAAAGCGGGCGGGAAAGATCATGGCCGCGACAATCAGTGCACCGTAGAGCAGCAGCGGCGCGCGCAGGCTTACCATGCTGCCCAAGAGGCCGCCGATGAAAGGCCCCAGGAAGACGCCGACCCGGTTGATGCCGCCGAAGACCGCGATGGCCCGCCCCCGGCGCTGCACGGGAGAGGCATCGGTAAGGTAGGCGTGCCGGGCGATGTTCCAGAGGGCCGTCCCCATGCCGGCCAGCAGACCGAAGAGCACCAACACCCAGAGCGAGCCGGCCAGGCCCATGCCGAGAGTCGCCAACGCCAGCACGATCAACCCCAAGAGCATGGAATAGCGCTGCCCCAGGCGACCGAAGAGCACGCCGGCCGGTACGTCCCCCAGCAGCGTGCCCACGCCTTGGCTTGCCAGTACGATGCCGATCAGGCCATAGGAATCCTGAAACTCTTTGGCGTAGAGCGGCAGCACCGGAATTAGCATCCCCCGGCCTACGGCCAGGATCAGCGTTGGCGCGTAAACCGGCAGGGCGACCGGATTCTCGGTGAAAAAGCGGCGAATCATTGCTGCCAATCTGTGTGGACCGTGTGAAGGGCCAGGACCAGGTACTCGAGGTGCCGGTCGCCGAATTCTTGCAGGCGGCTGGCGCATTCACGGGTGATCGCAGCGCCCGTCGGATCCAGGTGTTCGTCCATGGGCAGATGGGCCAGTAGCTCGCCAAAGAGGCGCGCGCCTGCATCCAGATTGCCCCGGGCCAGGGCTTCGCTGCATTGATCCATCAACGCCTCACCCCGCTCA
>CAYZLP010000584.1:0-3915 GCA_964478635.1 uncultured Caldilineaceae bacterium | reverse complement strand
CGGAGATGGACAACGTGCTCTTTTCCGCACTGACGATGAACACCCAGCCCCTGCACCTCAATGAGGACTACGCCGCCCGGGAAAGCGCCTTCGGTCGTCGGATTGTCAACGGGATCTTCACCCTGGGCCTCGCCGTCGGCATCACCGTGGGCGAACTGACGGAAGGAACCCTCGTGGCCAACCTGGGCTACGAAACGGTCAAACATCCCCATCCCCTCTTTCACGGCGATACGCTTTACGTATCCACGGAAGTTCTGGACAAGCGCCTCTCCCGCTCGCGCCCGCAGCAAGGCATCGTCCGCTTCCGTCACGTCGGACGCAACCAGGAAGGCGTCGTCGTCATCGAGTTCGAACGAACCGCGCTGGTCTGGCAACGTGACCGATCGCACGCCCCACCCGCTGATCCATGACGACTGTCCGTACACCCCTGCGTCTCGGCATCCTGGGCACGGCGCGCATTGCGCCCTGGGCCGCGGTGAATCCGGCCAAGGCCGTCGCCGGTGTGGAGGTCACGGCCATTGCCGCGCGCGACGAAGCGCGCGCCCGGGCCTTCGCCGCCAAGCACGACCTGCCGAAAGCCTACGGCGCCTACGATGCGCTCCTTGATGACCCGGAGATCGATGCCGTCTACATTCCCCTCCCCAACAGCATGCACGCGCCGTGGACAATCCGGGCGCTGGACGCGGGCAAGCACGTCCTGTGCGAGAAGCCGCTGGCGGCCAATGCACAGGAGGCCCGGGAGATGGACGCAGCCGCGAGGCGGGCCGGTCTCGTGCTGGCCGAGGCATTTCACTACCGCTATCACCCGCTGGCCCAACGCGCCCGCGCCTTGCTCCACAGCGGCGCCATCGGAGCGCTGCGCCATGTCGACGTCCAGTTCTGCACGCCGTCGATTCGGCCCAACAACATTCGCTTTGATTACGCATTGGCCGGCGGCGTCACCATGGACTTGGGCTGCTATGCCGTCGACATGATCCGCTTCCTCTCCGGCGAAGAGCCAACGGTCATCCGGGCCGCGGCCAAGGAGGCAGGGCCGGAAGTTGACCGTACGATGGACGCCGACTTCACACTGGGCTCCGGGGCGACGGCCCACATGTTCTGCTCCATGTTCTCCACCTGTCTCTTTCGCACCAAGGTTGAGATCCAGGGGACGGCAGGCGCCTTGCGCGTCGCCAACATGATGCTGCCCCATCTGATCTACCATCGTCTATGGCTGGAAAACGCCGATGGCGTGCGCACAGAAAAGTTCGCGAAGACTCCCACCTATGACTATCAGTTGCAGGCCTTTGTGGACGCAGTACGGGGTGGAACGACCATTTCGTCGGACGGTCGAGAGGGCATCCGCAACATGGAGGTCATTGACGCAATCTATCGTGCGGCCGGGCTGGCCATACGCGGCTCAGTTGATGCGACATAGGAGCGGAGGAGCGTAGAAAATGGCAGACCGCAGCATACCGCGTTGGATAACCTGGAGCCTGGGCGCACTGCAGATTATCATTGCGGTTGGTGCCATCGCCGCCGGATTCGGCCTCATCACCGATCCGAGCGGCGCCAATTTGGGCTTTTCGGTCGATCTCCTGGCTGATTCGCCATTTGACGATTACCTGATACCGGGATTGGCGCTCTTCGTCATCAACGGACTGGGCAGCCTAATCGGTGCATTCTTCACCTTCAGGCAGCGCGTGCCGGCCGGCGCAATCGCCATGTCGCTGGGCGCATTTCTCGTGGCCTGGATCATTCTGCAGGTGTATTGGATCGGCCTGATCAGCTGGCTCCAACCGGGCATTTTCGTCGCGGGTGCCCTCGAGTTTCTCCTGGGCTGGCTCTTACGCAACCAAATACGACGGCGCGGCTAGGGTAAACCGCGAAACCAAACCGATCGCTGGAGATGCAACCCCATGCCGACGACACCAACATTCTACTTGGGCGGCTCACCCTGTGCCGGAAAAAGTACCATTGCCACCCGGCTGGCCGCACTGTACGATCTACGCCTCTATCAGGTCGATTCCGAGTTCGGACGTCATACTGTCGACTTCACGGCGCTCCACCAGCCCGCCCTCACTACTTGGCTGGCTGCCGACTGCACGGAACGCTGGCTTAAGCCCACAGCCGAGCTCTTGACCGACGCGGTGGACTGCTATCGCGAGCATTTTAGGATCGTCTGGCGCGAACTAGAAGCGCTGAAAGATGTCCAAAATGGGCGGCCGCTCCTCGTTGAAGGCACAGCACTGCTGCCAGAACTGGTAGTGCCGCGGCTGGAGAATCGCGATCATGCGTTCTGGCTGATTCCTACACCGGCGTTTCAATGGCAGCATTATCGCCAACGCCCGTTTGTGCAAGAAATTCTAAGCACGTGCGCCGACCGTGAAGCAGCCTTTAACGGATGGATGAAGCGGGATCGCGCATTTGGCTGTCGGATCGTCGCAATCTGCCGTGAGCTGGCCTTGGACCACGCCATTGTCGACGGGAGACAATCGATTGAAGACCAAGCCGACGCACTGGCCCGGCGGTTTGAACTCCAGCCAACTTTGCGTTAACCGAGAGGAGCGAATCATGAACGAACTGGAGCCACTGCGCGATTATCTGCTGGCTAAGCCGGGTTCTACCGAAGAGCGTCCCTTTGGCCCGGATGCCCTGGTTTTCAAAGTAATGGGCAAGATGTTTGCCCTCGTCGCCTGGCAGGCACAGCCGCTGACCATCAGCCTGAAATGCGATCCCCATCTGGCCGAAATGCTCCGCACGACCTACTCAGCCGTCCGGCCAGGCTATCATCTCAACAAACGTCACTGGAACACCGTCACCCTGGATGACAGCATCCCTTCGGCAGAAATTCGAGAGATGATCGACAACTCTTACGCCCTGGTCGTCAAAGGACTTACAAAAGCCGATCGGGAGAAGCTGGGCGCTAGTTGACCTTCTGGAAGGTCACCTCGTAGGACCAGTGGGCGTGAAAGAAGGGCGGCTCACAGCGGTCGTCAAGCGTGGGACAGATGGCGTACTCATTGTCGGCCGGCCCCAGACGCCCCACAATGTCGGGAATGTGGGGATGGGCCGTGTTCATCTGATTGGTGATTTGGCTGGTGACCGGGCCCGACGGATCCGAGGCCACGTAGAGCTTGTAGGGGTCCCAGAACATTTCGAACTCGGCCCGTCCCGGCCCCTTGCTGCCGGTGACGATGTTGACGTTATCGTTGATGGCATTCTTGACGACCGCGCCGTCGATCCCGTTGCCGTTGGCGTCGATGACGTTGACAAAGATCATGTGCTGGCCGCCGTTGTTGAAGATGCCGCCGTTATTCTCTCCGTAGCCGATGACCCGATAGCCGACAACGTGATATTGGGCACTCTGATCGAAGACCCCGGCCGTTGCGGCATAGGGACCTTCGGCCGGCGCTTCCTGGGCAGGCGGTGCGGTCGGTTCGGGTTCGGTCGGTTCGGGTTCGGTCGGTGCAGCGTCCACGGGGGCCGGATTCTCTGCAGCAACCGGCGCCGGGGTTGCCGTCGGCGGCGGCGGGATGTCGGTGACCAGCGCGACGGTTTCCGTATCTTCCACCTGCACCAGCGCGCCGTAGAGCCAGCCGGGCTCTTCACCAAAGCAGCAGACCTGCCACCAATCGGCGGCCGCATTGCGGCCGTTCGGCGTAAATGTGTCGCCCGCAGCGGCCGTCCCCACGATGGCATACTCGGTTCCCGGTCCGCCGCGCACGTTGACAATTTCGCCGGTCACCAGCAGACGGGGCCCGGCAGGCGTCTCTTCCGTCGCCGACTGCGCTGCAGACTGGGCCGCAGACTCTGACGATACAGGGCCGGCCTGAACCGTGTCAGACTCAACCGGGTCGGCCTGAACCGGGCCATCCGCTCCTGGCGTCGCCGTGGGCAGCAAGTTGCTCAAGGCTGACGCAGCTCCGTCCGCTG
>CAYZLP010000583.1:0-3923 GCA_964478635.1 uncultured Caldilineaceae bacterium | reverse complement strand
GACCAGCCTTCGTGGTGACGGAAGATAGGGGCGTTGGCATCCTGGATTCGCCCATCACTGAAGCACCCATTTCCATCGAGCAAGCGCTGGACTTGCTGAAGAATCATGTGGACCGACCGGGAGAAAATGAAGGAACAGCACCTGGGTACCTAGCGTATATCCCAAGCGGTGGTCTATATGCTGCGGCGCTAGGGGATTACATTGCAGCAGTGACCAACCGCTATGTGGGACTCTCGTTCAGTTCTCCTGGTGCAGCACAGATTGAACCAATGCTGTGGCGTTGGATGGCCAATTTCATAGGCTACCCAGCTACAGCCGCCGGCGATTTCACTTCTGGTGGAAGTCTAGCCAACCTTACCGCACTGGTGACCGCCCGTGAGGCTCACCAGTTGAAAGCGGTAGACTATTCCAAGTCGGTTGTCTATCTGTCCAACCAGACGCATCACTCAGTAATCAAGGCCTTGAAGATTGCAGGAATGAAGGATTGTGTCGTGCGCCATGTTCAACTGGACCAAAACTATCGGATGCGTGCAGATAAGCTCGAAGCAGCCATCCACAATGACAAACAGGCTGGTCTTCTTCCTTGGCTTATCGTCGCCACCGCCGGCACGACCGACACTGGTGCGGTGGATCCGCTCACGTCCTTGGCCGACATTGCCAGTCATAACCAGTTATGGCTACACACAGATGGCGCGTATGGGGCGATGTTTGCCCTGTGTGAGATTGGAAAAACGATTCTGCACGGTATCGAGCGAGCAGACTCAGTTACCATGGATCCGCATAAAGGGTTGTTCATGTCCATGGGTACGGGGGCCGTGCTCGTGCGGAATGGAGCTAATCTCCTGAATGCCTACCAACAACACGCACACTACTTGGAGGGTGCGGAGGTAGTATCAACCACGGGTGAAGTCTCGCAGTCTGACCTCTCTCCGGAGTTAACCCGCCCGTTCCGAGGTCTGCGCCTGTGGCTGGCTTTAAAGCTTACGGGAATTGCCCCGTTTCGGGCTGCTCTCGAGGAGAAACTGCTTCTTGCTCGGCACTTTTATGAAGGGCTTCATCAACTTGATGGCTTTGTGGCTGGCCCTCCGCCTGACCTATCCGTCGTCACGTTTCGCTACCGCCCAGCACGTGGAGATGCGAATGAGTTCAATCAAAAGCTGATACGGGCCATCCAGCATGATGGCCGTATTTTCCTATCCTCCACGCAAATTGATGGCGAGGTTTTCTTGCGTCTGGCTGTGCTGGGGTTTCGCACTCACTTGGAAACGATCGAACTCGCTCTGGATATCTTGAAGCAAAAGGCAAAGGAAATCGAATCTGATGCATACCGTTAGTTGCAGCTGTCATTTTGTATCCGTTCTTTGTTGCGTAGAAAACGTGGTCGGTTGTGCCGTCAGTAGACGGCCAACATTGCATGCACCCGATAGATGGGATTCACACCTTCACAAACTATGCTTCTGTGCTTAAGCGAACTCCGTCAAATTAGCTTTGTCTCGTCGCGCCCATCTGAGGCAACGCTAGCCGAGGGGTTCCAGAAAGGAAATCCAGATGACCGCAATGCGAGGGGCTCGTGGAATCGAGGCTATTCCGATCCACCCGGACCAGATCGATCGCGCTGGCGCTGCACTTGCACGTGGATTCCACCACGATCCGCTCGCCGCCTACATGATCGCCGACCCGACTGAGCGCGCCAGGTGGCTGCCAGCGCATTTCGCTGCCAGCATTCGGTTGGGTTCCCTCTTCGGCACCGTATACTCCACCCCGGATGAACCGAAGGGCGCCGCCGTGTGGTTTCCACCGCACGGTTGGGAACTGACACCGACACAGACCAAACTAGCCGGTGTCGATGACCTTGTAGACATCTTGCCGGCGGGGGCTTATGATCGCTTCCTATCGGTCATAAGTTATCTGGAGCCGTTTCACAAACGCGACGTTCCCCCAGACCATTGGTACCTCGCCCTGCTCGGTGTCGCCTACAACTTACAAGGGCAGGGGGTGGGGAGCCGCTTACTTCAGCCCATCTTGGCACGCGCTGATGCTGAGCGACATCCGTGCTACCTTGAAACCGTGGAGCCGCGTAACCTGTCCTTTTACAGACGGCACGGGTTCGAGGTGATAGTAGAAGATGTGGAACCGACGAGCAGCCTACGATTCTGGACGATGCGCCGGACATCCTGGTAGGCACAGCGCCGAGGGAGTGGTGAAACCACAGGGTGATATGTCATAATAGCGGCCATGAGAAAATGTCCAAAATGCGAAAGCGAAACCCGTCAGCACAAGATTGGCTTCACTGCGGCCGGAAGCCAACGCTACAAGTGCCAGGAATGTGGCAGCAAGTACACGCCCGAACCCAAGTTGGATGGCTATCCAGAAGAGCTGCGCCGACAAGCGGTGCGCATGTATCTGGATGGTCTCAACTATCGTCGCAGCGGTCCGCTACTGGACGTAGACCATGTCAGCGTCATGAACTGGGTTGCGGCTTATGCTGAGCAGGTGGATGAAGCGCCTGTCCCAGAATCGGTCGACACCGTGGAGATGGCCGAGATCTACACCTTTGTCGGCTCGAAAAAAACAGATTCTACATCATGACCTTCGTCGACCGCGCGACCCGCTGCATTCTCAGCTGGCGAGTGCTCCAGGCGAGAACCGGTACCGTGGTCCAAGAGATGATACACGAATCCGCTCAGGCACAACGCTATTTCAGTGACCGCCTAGATGTTTACCAGACGGCACTCTACTGGCCGGCCGTACACTATCCGATGGACGACAAGAGCGAAACCTACTCAGTTGAGGGCGATAACGCTGAATTGCGCCATTACCTGGCTCGCCTTGCCCGCCGTTCTCGTTGCTTCTCACGTTGTCAACAGGCTTTAGCGAACGCCGTCAAGCTTTTCGTCTATGCGTTCAATCGCCGCCAATTAGCAAAACGCCGCTTTCCGGCTTATCCGCATCACATCATTGACTATGTTTACCCTTAAGGTTCACCGCTCCCCGCTGTATTGGTGACTTGAAAATCAACTATTGGAAGAATTTAGTAAGGGATTGTTGACATGTAAGGATGTGTGCACTATCCTTGGTATATAGGAAATCAGTACTTTCTAGTAAGGGCATCCTAATGGCACAATATCGCGAATACATAAGTACAATCACCAGCAAAGGTCAGGTGACAATTCCGGCCGCGGTTCGCCGTGCCCTCGGCGTGGACACGGCTGACAAACTTGTATTCAGGATCGTCGGTGGCAAGGTGGAGATCGAGCCGTTGCCCATGAGCCTGGATGATGCGTTTGGTTCTGTGAAACCGCTGAATACGCCAGAGGATTTCGCAGAAATTGATCGGATCGCCAAGGAAGAGCGGGAAGCCAAGTATGTTAGCCGGAGTAGTAGTTGATCATGGAGTTTGTCGATACCAATATTTTCCTCCGTTTTTTGACCGGTGATGATCCGGCAAAAGCGCAGCGATGCAAGGAATTGCTCGAGCGGGCGAATCGAGGAGAAGTGGAGCTGATCACTTCGGATTCAGTGATCGCCGAGATTGTGTTTATCCTGTCTTCCAAACGGCTCTACAATCAATCTCGCAGCGATATTCGGGCGCGGCTTTATCCGATCATCTCAATTCAAGGATTGAAGCTAGCCCATCGGCGGATGTATCTGCGTGCGTTGGATATCTACGAGAAGAGCAATCTCGACTTTGAGGATGCCTTGACAGTAGCGCAGATGGAACGGCAAGAACTCACCGAACTGTATAGCTATGATGAGGATTTCGACAAGGTCGATGGAGCGGATATCGCACGGTTGGAACCGTGACGGCTGGGATTGGTCGTGGGCGATTTCATTTTGCCGGACGGGCGTTGATGAGGCCGTATTGGGGTATCAGACAGATCCTTCGATGAGTGAAGGACTCGTGAATTTCTGAGGCATAAAAG
>CAYZLP010000582.1:0-3923 GCA_964478635.1 uncultured Caldilineaceae bacterium | reverse complement strand
AAGAGAGGCCATGGAGCGACTGGACATCTGCCCCCCCCACAATCGCAGCTTCAATCTTGAATCTTCAAGCTTCAGTGTCTACTCGCTACGCCCGCCCCCGCAACATGCCATGCCAGTACATCTGGGGCAGACCATAGGCTTTCAGCGCGTACATGCTGTAGCGTTCTTGACCCTGGTCGAAGGGGAAGGTTTCGGCGGGCTCATCGTTATAATCGAATTCGGCCAGAATCAGAGTGCCGTAGCCCGTAATCAGCGGGCACGAGGTGTAGCCGTTGTATTTCTTGGGCATCTCCTTGCCGGCATTATACGCGAGCATATTTTTGACCAGGACGGGGGCCTGTTTGCGCACGCCGGCGCCGGTCTTGGCCGTGGGCAGGCTGCTGCAGTCGCCCAAGGCCCAGACATTGGGGTACTTGTTGTGCTGCAGCGTGTATTGATCGACGTCGACCCAGCCGTCGGCGTTGGCCAGCGGGCTCTTCTTGATGAAGTCCGGCGCGCTCATTTTGGGCGTGACGTGGATCATGTCGTAGTGAACCGCGGTCAGCTCACCGGTCTCCATGTTTTTGAAGATTGCCTCCCGCCGATCGGGCTTGAGTTCCACCAAATCCTGTTGGTACATGGTCTCGATGCCCTTGCGCTCTACGACCTTTTCCAATGCGGCTTTGTATTTTGGCACGCCGAAGATGCCGGCCCCGGCCTTGGCGAAAACCACGCGGATGTGGTCGCGGACGCCATGCTTGCGCCAGTAGTCCTCCGCCAGATAGCAGATCTTCTGGGGCGCGCCGCCGCACTTGATGGTCGAATCGGGATGGGTAAAGATGGCCGTGCCGCCCTTCAGGTTGCGTACGCATTCCCAGGTAGAGTCAACCGTCTGGTAGGAGTAGTTGCTGCAAACCCCGGTGCCGGGCTTGCCCACACTCTCGGCCAGGCCGGGAATTTTGTCCCAGTCCAGCTGAATACCGGCGGCGACGATGAGATTGTCATACCCGATGGTCTTGCCGCTGCGCAGGGTAACCTGGTTGTTTTCGGGATCGAAGCTTTCTACGTAGTCCTGGATCCATTCGGCGCCCGGCGGAATGAAGTCGGCCTCGTCGCGTTCGGAGATTTCCTTGGGGAAGACGCCGCCGCCCACCATCGTCCAGATTGGCTGGTAGTAATGCTTGGTGGAAGGTTCGATGATGGCTACTTCCATGGGATCGGGCTCGTTGCGCAGCCAGGCGCCCGCCGTAATACCGGCCGAGCCGCCGCCGACGATCAGGACTTCATAGTGGTCTTTCATGGATGTTTCTCCTCTGTTTTTGCGCTTTTTTATTTGTGCAGCTTGCCCGGACCTGTCGAAATAGGCAGTCAACGGCCGTTGCGTCTGCAGGTTGGTTGGCGTATCAAGAATGGTTAGAGCATGCCCAGTTCGCGGCGTCGCTCCTCACAGATGCGATGACCGAAGTGGTGGGCAAAATTGGCCAGGAAGCCCATCGCGACCTTGGCATCCGGATCGTTGAGGGCCCGCATGAGACCAAAAACGCCGAGCCGTCGGGGCGGATCTTTGCGGCACTCGGCCAGAGTTTCGCCCACGTCGCTGACGATGTCGATGGTACCCGGGTCGAGAATGCCCGAATCCATCAGTGCGTCGAACTCTTCGGACGCCACCAGCGAACTGAACTTGACCAGCGCCGACAGGCCTTGCGTTGTGAATTTGTCCACGTCGAGGCCCTTTTCCATGGCGCTGCGCAGCACTTCGTCGGTGATGTCCATGCCCATGGCCACCATGCCCGGCGCCTGGTCCAGCATGCCCACGGCCATGTCGACCTTGTCCATCTGATCGACCAGTTTGGTTAATGTGGCCATGTTCTCGGGCGCCGTCAGTTTTTCCACCAAGACGAGGGCCGTCTTGGCGCGTTCGTCGACGTCGATCCCGGCCGCGGCCGCGTTGCCGAAAGCCTCGTCAGCGATATCGGCGGCCATGGAGACCATGCCCGGGGCCTGGTCGGCCAGCTGGACCAGGGCTTCCAGCTGGTCCATGCGTTCGAGGAGCCCGGAGAGAACCTCCACCGTGCGCGGTTCGGTTAGCTTTTCGGCAATCTTGAGCGCGGCATGGAGGCGTTCGTCAAGGTCAATCCCCCTGGCTGCCGCTTGCTGGGCCGTTTCATCGGCCACATCGGCCATCATGGCCACCATGTGGGGCGCTTGACCGACCGTTCCGGCCAGTGTGTCGACCGTCTCCTCCAACGCATCAATGCGATCGAGAAGACGGTTGAGCGCCACGGCCGTCTGCGGATCATTCAGGCGCAGCTGCAGGGCTTCGGCGTCTGAACCATTGGTTGCACGAACTGTCATAGAGTTCTCCCTTGCTCATCTGGGCAGACATTTCTGCCGGATGGAATACCAGTCGTTGTTTAGTAGAAAAATCCGCCGGCCTGCGGTACAATGGGGCCATCCTACAATCAACTGACGATCAAGCCAGAGGAAAGCTCCCATGAGAGATATTCCGGTATTGCAGGCCAAGCGCTTCGGCGTATATAGCTGCCGTCTGGACGATTCATTGAAGCATGCCGCCGATACCATGACGAATCGTAACATCAGCTGTCTGGTGGTCGTCGACGAGCACGCCGAACTCAAGGGCATCATTACCCGCATCGACCTGGTCCGCGCCGCCTATTGGGAACCGAAGTGGGCCCAGGGCCGGGTCCAGGACTACATGAACCCCAATGTCGTCACCGTCAATCTGGATGATAAGCTCCAGCGCGTCATGGAGTTGCTCATCGACCGTCATATCCATCGCGTGATCGCCGTTCGGGAAGAGAACGGCCGCAAGATTCCCATGGGCGTGCTCTCGGCCGCCGATGTGGTTTACCACATGTCGAAGGAATAGAGCGGTCCGGACTGAGGGAAGACTTGAGATTGAGAGATGGGGAGAATAGGAGATTGAGGACCTGCGTCACCGATCTCCAGTCCCATAAGCTCCGAGTCTCTCAATCTCATAATCTCTAATCTCCCATAACTTCGCCCACCTTCTTCTTCCCCACACCGTTTCTGCCAAACGGATGCTCCGGCAGCCCATAAGCCTCGTTAACCGGTTTGAGCGGTCGTTTCAGCCAGAGCGGCCGGCGCAGGCCGTCGGGGCTGTGATCGACGGCCGAGCGCGTCATGGCTTTCCATTCTTCGTAGACCGCCATGGAGCGGGCCGTATCGACCCACACGTCGCCGTGCTGCTCGCCAGGCCCGGCTTTGCGTACGTTGACCGCTTTCTGCAGCCAGCAGTGCGCGCCGCTGATGGGGTCCGGATGAACGGCATGGGTCAGATTCTGATGGACGCCCACATCTTTCCACCAGATGCGGCTGGTGTCGGGATCGAAAGTGTCCCAGGCCTTGCCGCCTTCGATGATGTTGAGGGTGTGGCGGCCGTGGCCGTCGTCGTGCAGCTTGGCCAGGCTCGACATGCCCGGATTCACGCCCAGATCGTCCTGCAGGCGCCAGCGGCCCAGATGGTGGCTCATGGCGATGACACCCGGTTTGATCCCCTCCGTCACCCAAACTTTGTCGATGAAATAGCCGATCTCCGTCTCGACCCGCACCAACTCGCCCGTCTCCAGCCCCAGGCGTTCCGCGTCCTCGGGATGCATCCAGACCGGATTCTTGTGGCTGATTTCGTAGAGCCACTTGGCGTTGGCGCTGCGCGTGTGAATGAGCGTGGGCAGGCGGAAGTTGGGCAGCAAGAGCATCTCGCCCCGGTTCCGGTCGATATTGTCGGGATGGACATGACTCTTGAGGGGCCAGGGAATGACATATTCCTTCTCTGGCCAGCCCCACGCGGCCAAAGTCGGGCTGAAAAACTCCAGCTTGCGACTGGGCGTATCGAAGCCCACCTTGGCCTCGCCGTCGATGAGGACACCCACGGCCTTGCCCTCTTTGAGGATGCGGTCTTG
>CAYZLP010000581.1:0-3926 GCA_964478635.1 uncultured Caldilineaceae bacterium | reverse complement strand
TGCAATTCATTGTAGACCGCAATGTCGATCAAATCGTCAGGCGTGAGGCCGGCGTAGTGGGCATGGTGCAGGTTATCGGTGGCGTAGTAGTAGCGTGGTTGGCCGGCCGGCGTTCGATAGAGGCCGGAGCCGACGTCATAGGCGCCGCCGGTCAGAAATTGAAGCATAAGATAAGGATGGGTGGTTCCGCCCATCCGCAGATTGATCTCGATGGCATAGTGACGCCAGCGCTCTCCATCCAATACGGAGACGAAATCAATGCTGAATCGCCCAAGGGCGCCCCGATCACGCAGCAGTTCCCCCACCCGCCGACCCATCTCGGAAATCTCAGTGCGGTAAGCCGCATCTGCCGGAAAAGTACAGCCCAGAAAGACTTGACCAAAGGGACCGCCCAGCAGCTGATCATGGGTGGAGAGAACCTCGACGTCCCCCATCGGATCGATGCGACACTGCACTGAAGGCGAGCGTTTTCTGTCGCCCTCAATGAATGACTCCACAATACCGCCCATCTCCGCGAACTTTGCCTGATACCGCTCCCAGCGTTCACTGGCCGCCTCAAAACGCAGGCGGTGCGGGAGCGCCTGTTCAATCGAGTGCGCCGTGACCCCGGCCTGATTCGGCTCATCTTCGTCGGCGGCGTCGAAGGGAAAGATGGCATTGCCTTCACCGGAGAAGCCGTCATCCAGCTTTACGACCGCACGTTTGAGGTCGGGATTGACCTGCTTCAAGTGCGCCAGGGCCCGCGCGATATCGGTCGGCGATCGCAGATCCTCGGCGCCGGGGGGAACGGGAATCCCGGCCATATGGAAAAGCTTTCGGCCTTCGCTCTTGGATCCAAGCCCCGCCAGGGCCGGATCGCACGCATAGAGGGGAATATTGAGCCGCACGGCCAAGGTCCGCTCCAGCGGCGTGGCGTTGAAGCAGGTCAAATGGGCCGACTCGGGATTGCGGATGCCGGCCCGGATGCGCTGGACCAGGCGCGGGCGGGCCAGGATCTTCTCCGTCAATGCCCGCGCGCTGCCGTCATGGCAATTGATGAGCGTCAGCCTGCGCCGCGCATGGTCACCCGGCACGCCGGGCAGCAGACTGAGATAGTAATCAATAATGGCGGGGTGGATCGGCTGGCTGGTAATGTAAACGACGCGCGTGCGGGGCAATTGAAGCAACATCAGCAGGCAGAGCAAGCGCTCTTCATAAAAATGAATGCCCGAGACCTTGGCCAGCACCTCTCGATCCAGCGACAGGCTGGGAACGACCACGACGGTGCGGGGGATTTGGCGGTCATTGAAGATACGCGCGTACATGGTCGGCAAGCGACGCTGTAGGCGGCGAAACTGCCGGAGCTCCTCAGCAGAGCCCGGCGGGGGTGCAGTCGACAGATTGGCCATTATGCTGTTTTGCCCCCACCGCTACACGCCGGCTGCGGCGAAAGCCGCCTGGACCATGGCCTGCGCTTCAGCCTGAATCTCGGCCAGGTGCGCTTCCCCCAGAAAACTCTCCGCGTAGATTTTGTAGATGTCTTCCGTACCGGAGGGGCGTGCGGCGAACCAGCCGTTCTCCGTCACAACCTTCAGCCCGCCGATAGGGGCATTGTTGCCCGGCGCCCTGGTCAGCTTGGCCAGGATAGGCTCGCCCGCCAGTTCGTCGGCGCTGATCATCTCGGGAGAAAGCTCTGCCAGAACCGCTTTCTGGTCCCGATTGGCCGGTGCATCCATGCGCTGATAGACGGGATCACCGTAAGCAGCCGTCAGCGCGGCATAGTGTTCCCCCGGATCGCGGCCGGTGCAGGCCGTGATTTCGGCGGCAAGCAAGTCGAGCAGGATGCCGTCTTTGTCCGTCGTCCAGACCGTACCGTTGCGCCGCAGGAACGAAGCGCCCGCGCTCTCTTCACCACCAAAGCCAAAGGCGCCACTCAGCAAGCCGTCCACGAACCACTTGAAGCCGACGGGTACCTCTACCAAACTGCGGGCAATGCCCTTGGCCACGCGATCGATCATGGAACTGGAGACAAGGGTCTTGCCCACGGCCGCGGAGAAAGGCCAGTCCGGCCGATGCTGGAAGAGATAATTCACGGCCACGGCCAGATAGTGATTCGGATTCATCAAGCCGACGCTACGCGTAACGATGCCGTGGCGATCGTAGTCGGGATCGTTGCCGAACGCAATGTCAAATTGGTCCTTCAGGCCAATAAGGCCGGCCATGGCATAGGGCGACGAACAGTCCATCCGGATCTTGCCATCTTTGTCTACCGTCATAAAAGCGAAGGTCGGATCCACAGCGCTGTTGACGACCTCGAGGTTCAGCCCGTAGCGCTCGGCAATCGGCCCCCAGTAGTGGACGCCCGCGCCGCCCATGGGGTCCACGCCAATCTTCAGATCGGTCCGGGCGATGGCCTCCATGTCGATCACGGAGCCCAGATCGTCCACGTAGGGCGTCATAAAATCGACCAGGCGGGTCGTCTCGGCGGCCAGCGCTTGCTTGAGTCGTATGCGCTTAACGCCGGCGAGGTTTTCCGCCAGGAGCGCATTGGCCCGATCTTGAATGACCTTGGTGGTCGCCGTGTCCGCCGGCCCACCACTGGGTGGATTGTATTTGAATCCGCCGTCGTCGGGCGGGTTATGGGAGGGTGTAATGACAACGCCGTCAGCGCGGGGGCCGTCGTGATCCCGATTATAGGTGAGAATCGCGCGGGAGATGACGGGCGTAGGCGTATAGGCGAAGTCGGCCGCAACCGCAAGCTCTACGCCGTTTGCCGCGAAGACCTCAATGGCCGTGATCTGGGCCGGCTCCGATAGGGCATGGGTGTCCATGCCGAGATAGAGGGGGCCGGTGTAGCCCTGGGCAGTGCGATAGTCGCAGATTGCCTGAGCGATGGCCAGAATATGATCCTCGTTGAAGCTGCCGTCGGCGGAGGTGCCCCGGTGACCCGACGTACCGAACGCAACCTGCTGTCCGGCCAGCCCAGGATCGGGATGGACGGCGTAATACTGGGCGACCAGGCGCGGCACATTGATCAGCATCTCTACCGGCGCGGGTTTTCCGGCCAATTCATGCACAGACATCTGCGTTCCTCCTCCTCCATAAGGCCTCATCAACGAGGCAATTAATACGGGAAAAATAGCGGGATTGTCAGTAGGGCCACGATCAAGACCAAGAACTGCAGCGGAATGCCGACCTTGGCATAATCGACAAAGCGATAGCCGCCCGGAACAAGGACCAACGTGTTCACGGGCGATGAAATGGGCGTCGAGAAGGCCGTAGACGCCGCGATCGCCACCATCATCAGCAGCGGATAGGGCGACAGACCCAACGACACTGCGGTCGCGCCCGCGATGGGGGCCAGAATCACAGTCGTCGCCGTATTTGAGATGAACTGACTGAAGAAGGCCGTGATCACAAAGAGACCGGCCATGATGGCAGTTGCGCCGTAGGCGCCTACGGAACCGACCAGCAGATCGGCGACAAACTCCACGCCGCCCGATTTCTCCAACGCGGTCGCCATGGGCAGCATGGCAGCAATGAGGATGACGCTTTCCCAGTTGATGCTGCGATAGACATTCTCGACCCGGATGCAGCCGGTCAGCACCATGGCGACCGCAGCCAACAGCACGGCCGTTACCGTCGGCACGATCTTGAAGGTCATGAGGAGCAGCATGCCGATCACGATTGCGATGGCGATGAAAGCATTGCGCCGGGTGTGAAGCTGCTGCGTCATCTCCTGCGGCATGTCCAAAACGATGAGGAAGCTCCGATCCTGGGAAAGCGCTTCGATGTCGGCCCAACTGCCTTCCACCAGAAGCGTATCGCCGAAACGCAGGGGCGTAGCCCCAATGTCGGCATGAATCGGGTTACCGCGCCGCATGATGGCCAGAACGTTCAGATTATAGTTGTTGCGAAAGCGCAGTTCCTGCAGTGTCTTGCCGACC
>CAYZLP010000580.1:1372-3951 GCA_964478635.1 uncultured Caldilineaceae bacterium | reverse complement strand
TTTACGCTTGTTTGTGAGCGCCACCCGCGATCTGGAAGAGGAACGGGCCGTCATCGCCCAGGCCCTGACCGATCTCCCCGTCAAGGTCGGCGCAGAGATCCGGCGGACTCCCGTCGGCGGCCTCAAGTATGACGATCTCTACGAGACCATCGCCAACGTCGATCGGGTCTACTTTCTCATGGGGCGCGACATCACTGCGCCGGCCGGCGCGGAATGGGATCTGGCCTGGAAGCTGGAACGCCGCATTCTGCCCCTGCGTACGCCGGGCCCGCGCTCGCCCGCCGGGGAAAAATTCCTGCGCTTCCTGCCCACGGGTTGGATAACCTTTCGCAACCGGGCCGAACTCTCCCACGTCATCCTCTTCGACCTGGTTGACCTGCTGCTCCATCCCGAGAATCGCTACGGTCTGACGCTGGTGGAGCAAGAGCGCCTCCTCCGTCTCCATAGGCGCCTCGGCGAAAGGCGGTCGGGAACCGCTGCTTCCTCGGACACGATGGAGGAAACGAGCCTGAGCGCAGCCGAAGGCGGCATGGCAGGCGGCGGTATTCTGCTGGATGACGGTCGCCGCAAGCGTGAAGATGTGGGGGACGACCTGCTCGGAGCCGAATGATCCGGCCACAGTTGTTGTCAGCTACCGTCGCTGTCAATCACCGTCTTCAACCGTGGGTCTGTATTCAGGGGCATAACCGCGCCTTGCATTTTCAGACGCGTCTTGTCGCCGTGCTATACTGTCGAGCATGAACTCACGGGATACCTATCGACCGCGGGTCGGATTTTGGGTAGTGCTGATCCTGGGCGTCTTTGCCTGGGCGCCAGCAGCCTACCCCGGCTATTGGCAGGGACTGGAGGGCTTTACGCCGGTCTTCAACGCCCTGCAGCCGGGAACAATCTCCACCCTGGCCGCCGACGCGGACTTGTGGCGCGGGACGGGCAGTGCGGCCTACATTTTGGCCCAGCCCTTTCTCATGCTCGGGCTGCCGGCCACCACAACCATTCGCTTTCTCTTCGGCCTTCTGCTCGTAATCGGTGGGTTGAGCGTCTACGCCTGGATGGCGCCCCGCTGGGGTGACCGGGCCGCGGGTTTGGCCGGCTTTCTCTACATGTTGCTTCCCCCGGTGTTGGCGACCGTCTACGTCCGGGGCAGCCTGGCCGATGCCTGGATTCTCGCCCTGTTGCCGCTTGCCCTTGCTGCCATCGCCTATTACGGGCTCACGCTCTCGCCGGCGCCTGCGGCCGCGCTCGTCGTGAGCATCCTCTGGATGTGGCGCACGCAGGCGGGGTTGGCGCTGCTGGCGACGGTGCTGCTCTTCCTCTACGCCCTGGTGGTGGAGCGCAACAGGATTGCCGGTCTCGTGGTAGCCGTAAGCGGCGTGGCCGGTTTTGTCAGCCTCATCCCGCTCTGGTCGATCCAGCGGCCAGCCCCGGTCGACTTCTTTGCGCATTTCGTCTATGCATTTCAACTGGGCGACAACGGGTGGGCCGTTGCTCCCAGCATCCCCGGCTGGCAGGATGAATTTCCCTTCCAACTGGGCTTTGCCGCCCTAGGGCTGGGCGTGTTGGCCCTCTGGCTCTGGCTATCCCAGGCCGAGAACCGCAGCACGACGACCTACCGGGCGTTCCTGGGGTTTGCTGCAATCGGAACCATCGGCCTCGTCCTCCTGAGCCTCAATCCCGCGGGCATCTTCTGGCGCATCACGGGTCTCCATCGCATGTTGACCTATCCCTGGCAGATATTGCTGCTGACCATGCCCCTCCTGGCGGCATTGGCCGGCAGCGTACCGGCTTTGCTGCCCCAATTGAGCCGCGTGCCCTATTGGCCAGCCTTGATCGGACTCACGCTGCTGGCAAGTTATCCTTATCTGACGACCGATTTCACCCAGTACGTGCCGCCTGACCGTCCTTACGCCACCCTGGGCGTACATAACGAAATTGTTCTGCTGGAGGCTTACCTGGAGGAATCGGCCGATCCGCCCGGGGTGCAGCTCGATGTCGTCTGGCAGACGCGCTACCCCCTCGATACCGACTACAATGTCTTTTTCCAGGCTCAGGTGGAGGATGGGGACGGCTACCGCAGCATCGCCCAGTTGGACATGTCCCCTCACGGTGAGACGCTTCCTCCCACTAGCTGGCGCCCGGGCGAGATTCTGGAATACCGGTATGAACTCGATCTGGCCCAAGCAGCTGCCGCCGGCGATCTTTCCGGACAGAAGCTGCGCTATATTTTCGGCTACTATGACTGGCGTGACGGCGTGCGTCTGCCCGTAGACGGTGGCATTGATGACAAGTTGATCTTCTATGGACGCTAAGATCTCACCCGAAACGGGGCCAATCCTCCCGACGGGGGCGGACGACCGGCGCCGCATTACCGAAGAGCAAGCGGCCTACGCCCACGAAGCAGCGATCCCGCTTTGGCGGGATTCACTCTTCTGGCTGACGCTGGCGCTGACTATCTTTGCCGTTGCGCCCTTCCTGCAGCCCGGCTACTTTTGGGGCGCCAACGATGCGCGCCACCATGTCTACTTCCTCTTCGAATTCGACCGCCTGGTCCAGGATGGCATCTGGTGGCCCCGCTGGAGCCC
>CAYZLP010000580.1:0-1272 GCA_964478635.1 uncultured Caldilineaceae bacterium | reverse complement strand
TGTGCCTCCTCACCGTGCGCATGGCCACGCTGCGGGGAAGCTGGCCCTGGATCGCAGCCACCGCCCTCTGCTATGCCGGCCTTATGGTCACCAGCAACCTGATCGTCGTCCTCTTCACGCCGTTGCTGGGCCTTTATCTCCTGGTGCTGATCTCCATTTATGCCGTACCGGACAGCACGACAGATCTGACCCTGCCCCTGGGCGTGCGTTTCTGGCCCTGGGTGCGCCGGGGCCTTGCGCCCGTGGTGGGGCTCCTGTTGGGCGTCGGCCTCAGTGCGGTCTTCTGGTTGCCCATGGCCCTGGAGCGCCAATATGTGCGGGTCGACCAGTGGTTCGACGGCCGCTATGATTATCGGGGCAATTTCGTCTATTTCTACCAACTCTTCAGCCCAACGTGGGGCTTCGGCGTTAGCGAACCGGGGCCGGATGACCAGATCGGCTTCCAACTCGGCGCCGTGGCCGTAACCCTGGCCGTGATTGGCGTTCTGCTGGCCTGGCAGCGACTGGGCAAAGTGCGCTGGGAGATGGCCTGCTTCATCATTGCCGGACTGGGCGCACTGCTGGTGGGCATGGAGTGGGGCAGACCGTTGTGGGAGCTGCCGGTGATCGGGACGATCCTCGGCTTCGCTCAATTCCCCTGGCGCTGGTTCAGTCTCACCGCCCTCTGCCTCAGCATTCTCAGCGGTTTGATTCTGCACCCTGCGGTGATCCGCGCCCAACGCGGCCTGGACATCGGCCTGGTCACGCTGGCCGCCCTTATTCTGCTCGGCAGCTATCCCTATCTGCGAGTCGAGATCGTGGAACCGGCCGAAGGCCCTGTGAGCTTGGCCGGGCTCATGCGCTTCCAGCAGAGCGCCGACGAGATGACCGGCAGCACCGCGTGGGTGAAGGAAATACCTACGTGGAGTCCAATGGCTGACTACTATATAAGCCAGGACAAGGCTGGCGGCCCTGTGGAGCCGGTGACGACCAAGGTGGATTACGGCAATGCGCGTTATCCCATCGATAATGAGACCCTTGCCATTGGCTCCGTCACCCACAACACCGTCATGGAAGAGATCTATTTCTTCAACACCCGGGAGACAGAACAGCGCGTTGTCTTCAACCACTTCTACTACCCAGGCTGGACGGCCTATCTCCTGGATGGTGAGCATGGCGAGCCGGTCCGGGAACTGCCGATCATTCCGGAAGAGGAAGGCACCCTGGGCCGGATGACCGTGCCGCTTCCCCAAGGTGAAGGATACATCCTGCTGCGCTTCGAGGATACGCTCC
>CAYZLP010000579.1:0-3953 GCA_964478635.1 uncultured Caldilineaceae bacterium | reverse complement strand
TGCCCGTGTCGGGCGCGGCCGTTCCGCTGTAGAGCAGCCTGCCCAATCCATGCCCGCGCATGGTCTCCACCACGGCGTGGCAGTCGACGCCGGCCGTGAAGCCCGGCCCCAACGCGACGACCAGCGGCGCGTCGTCGATCTGCGTACCCGTATTCACCTTGGCCATGATCCCATCCACCACCACGACCGGGCGCAACTTATGCACGGCGGCTGCGGCCGGGTCGACGAGGACCGGCACTTCCTCACGGGTCGCTATGGCGCGGGCAGCCTCTGTTGAGTCGACGCGGCGGGCGGCAATCCCATCGATCTCGACCTGGCCTGCATAAACCGCCTCGCCAAACGCCACGGCTCGCCGTACCAGCAATGGCGCGGCCAGTTCCGTCACAATGACCGGATAGCCCGCCCGCTTCAGGCGGTAGATCGCGCCGCTGGCCAGATCCCCGCCCCCCTTTACCACAACCAAGTGCTCAGACATCTTCGAATTACCCATAAGAACAAATGGGATAGACCGCGGATAACGCGGATTGAGCGGATTTCCGCGGATTATTTTTGGGAAAAGAATCCGAGAGAATCCGCCTGATCCGCGTTATCCGCGGTCTATCCTTCCTAAATCGCCGCAACGCGATCCCAGATGCCCGGCGCGAGTTTCAGCGTCCGCGCGGCGATCGCCTCTTCGTCCAGGGTGAGGAGTTGACGATCGGCCATGAGGAGCTGACCGCCGCAGATGGTATGGGTTACGTGGCTGCCGTCCATGCCGAATATGAGCTGCCAGGGGTAGTTGCCATCGGTCAGGGGCGTATACGGTACGTAGTCGAGCAGAATGATGTCGGCGAATGCGCCGGGCGCAAGCGCGCCCACGGGCTGGGGAAAGAAGAGCGCCGCGATCTCGGCATTGTTGGCGAAGGCCATCTCCATAACCCGGTCGCCGGCCATAACCCGGGGATCGCCGTGAGCCACCTTGTGAAGCAGATAGGCCGTGTGAATCTCGCTGAACATGTTGTTGTAGAAGCCATCATTGCCCAGCCCCACGGTGATGCCTTTGTCGAGCAGGGTCTCGACGGGCGCAACGCCCACCGCGTTGTTCATGTTCGACCGGGGCTGGTGGCTGATCTTCGTGCCGGTGGCGGCGAAGATCTCCATCTCGGCCTCGTCCACGTGAATGGCGTGGGCGACGAGCGTCTGGGGACCGAGAATCCCGTGGCGCTGGAGCCGCGGCGCGACGCGCATGCCGTGCTCGGCCAGGCTCAGTTCTTCATCGGCCTTGTCCTCGGCCACGTGAATGTGAAAGCCGGTCTCCAGTCCCTGCGCGGCCTCGACACAGGCGTCCAGGGTTGCGTCGCTTACGGTAAAAGCCGCATGGAGGCCAAAGGAGGCGCCCAGCTTGGGATCGAAATCGGCGGCCAGACGCTTGAGAAAGCGCACATTTTCGGCGATACCCGCCCGCGCGCCGTCGGGCCCGTTGCGATCGGTCACCTCGTAACAGAGACCCACCCGCAGCCCCGATCGGGTCGCGGCCTCAGCCAGGACATCCAGGGAGCCGTCAATATGGCTGGGGCTGGCGTGGTGATCGATCAGGGTGGTCGTGCCGTGGCGGATGGCGTCGACCAGGGCCACGAGTGCGCTGTATTGGGAATCCTCCAGGGTCAGCGCGCGGTCGATTTTCCACCAAAGTCGCTCCAGAACCTGCATGAAGTTGGCCGGCGGCTCGCCGGGAATGGCCATGCCCCGGGCAAAGGCCCCATAAAAATGTGTATGCGCGCAGACCATGCCCGGCATGACGATCTTGCCCTGGGCGTCCAGCGTTTCCGCCTGGGGATAGCGGGCCTGGAGCGCTGCGCTACGCCCGATGTCGAGAATCGTATCGTCCTCAAAATAGACTGCGCCGTCCGCAATCACCCGTCCATCCGGGCCAAAGGTCATGACCGTCCCATTCGTAATCAGCATTTGTCGCGCTCCTTATCCTTCATCTCCACCCTGCAGCGCCCGCCACACCCGCTCCGGCGTGAAGGGAATGCTGCGGATGCGCACGCCCGTAGCGTGGAAAATCGCGTTGGCAACGGCCGGGGCCACACCATCCTTGGGAATCTCGGCCACGGCCTTGGCGCCGAAGGGCCCGGTCGGCTCGATGGTCTGGACGAGAATGGTCTCCAATTCGGGCATCTCGTCGGCCCGGTAGATCTTGTATGGACCGAAGGCAGGATTGATCATGCGCCCGGTCTCGTCGTAGGCCATCTCTTCGCAGTGGGCATAGCCCAGGGCCTGGGTCATGCCGCCCTCGATCTGGCCGCTGGCCGTCATGGGGTTGATGGCCACGCCACAGTCCACGGCCATGACCAGCTTCTTGACCGTCACCTGGCCCGTACGGATGTCTACCTCCACTTCGGCGAACTGCCCGGCGAAGGGCGGCGGCGAGTCGGTGGCCACGAAGGAAGCCGTGGCCATGATCTGGCGCTGCTGATCCTCGTGAAGCGAGTGCAGCGCGGCCTCTTCCAGGGTCACGGAGCGGCCGTCGGGGGCATACGCGCGCCGGTCGCTGAGGGTGACGCCGTGCCAATCCTCCAGTCCCAGCATGAGGCCGGCCCGCTCCTTGATCTGCTCGCGCACCAGCTCCGCCGCGCGCTGGACCGCGGTCCCGGAGATGTAGGTCGTACTGGAGGCATAGGCGCCCACGTCGAAGGGCGTCATGTCCGTGTCGCTGGAGTAGATGATGATGTCCTCCAGGGGGACACCCAACACTTCGGCGGCGATCTGGGCCAGGACCGTGTCGGAACCCGTTCCCAAATCGGTGGCGCCGACCAGGACATTGAACGACCCATCATCGTTGATCTTGATGCTCGCGCCGCCCATATCCAGCCCGGGAATTGCCGTCCCGTGCATACAGACCGCCATGCCCAGGCCGCGGCGCAGGTAAGGATGGGGCGAAAGGCCCCTCTCCTCCGCGCCCCGCGATTCAGCTTTATCCGTCTCAACACCCAGCCGCCACGCCTCATCCCGCCGTCGCTGCCAGCCAATGGCCTGCATGCCCTGGGCGACGCATTCGCTCAGGCCGCTGCTGCCTAGAATGGGAATCTTGGCGACGTTCTCTTTCTCGCCCTCGGCAAGATGGACGGCGATCTCCAGCGGATCGCCAACGCGCACCCAATTCTTGCGCCGGAATTCGATCAGGTCCATATCCAGCGCGTGGGCGATCTCGTCCATGTGGGATTCCAGGGCGAAGAGGGCCTGGGGCGCGCCGTAGCCCCGATAAGCGCCGGGGACGGGCAGATTGGTGTAGGCCACGATGCAGTCGAAGCGCTTGTAGGGCGCATTGTAGGTGCTCAAGCCGCGCAGGCCGCTGACCGTCTGCACCGTCAGGCCGTGGGTGCCGTAGGCGCCGGTGTTGGCCACGATGCGCAATTCCTGCGCAACCAGCGTGCCGTCGTTCATGACGCCGCTCTTGAAGACGATGCTCTGGGGATGGCGCGTGCGCGATGAGATGAATTCCTCTTCACGCGTCAGTTCCAGCCGTACCGGCCGGCCGGTAGCCACCGTGAGATGGCCGACGATGTCTTCGATCAGCATCTCCTGCTTCACGCCAAAACCGCCGCCGATGCGGGGCTTGATCACGCGGATGCGCTTGACCGGCAGGTCGAGCAAGGGCGCAACCATGCGCCGCACGTGAAAGGGCACCTGGGTCGAGGTGCGGATTACCAGGCGTTCGTCCGCGTCCCAGTAGGAAATGGCGATATGGGGCTCGATGGGCGCCTGCTGCACCTGATGGACGTAGTAGGCGTGCTCGAAGACGTGGTCGGCCTTGGCGAAGCCTTCCTGGATATCGCCAATGTCGGCCTTGATGTGATGCACGATGTTGCGGGATGCGTCGTGGATGTCCTCGGTGTCGTCCTCGTCGTGGATAACCGGCGCGCCCGGTTGGATGGCGTCGTTCTCATCGAAGACGGCCGGCAGCACCTCAT
>CAYZLP010000578.1:2573-3957 GCA_964478635.1 uncultured Caldilineaceae bacterium | reverse complement strand
CGTGTACCAGCCGACCGATCCATCGAAGGTTGCAGGCAGGCGGGAGGCAACTTGCCCCGCCAACTCCTTGAACGCCAGTTCTCCCGCGGCGTCTAGCGCGGCAAGGATTGCGGTCCGGACGACTTCATACTTCTCCCGCGCAATGTTGACGCCCGCTTTGCCGTCCGGGTGAAGCGTCATGATACGTTCTGTCACGCTGTGAACCTCCTTTCATGCCGCCATTGTAACCAACGCCAATCGGGATCGACAAGCGTTTGGCTTTGGGCTATGATCGAGCTAGCGATCGAATCTGCTCACTCGGCTTTCTTTGCAACACCCATTACCCCAGGAGTCCGGCCATGGGAACCGGCGACCTACTGCTGGCTATCGATAACGGTACGCAGAGCATCCGTGTCCTGGCCTTTGACGGACAGGGTACGATGATCGACAAGGTCAGGACGCCGATTCAGGCCTATGTATCGCCGCAACCCGGTTGGGCCGAACAGGATCCGGACTACTTCTGGGTCAAGCTCTGCGAAGCGTGTCGGCAGCTATGGGCCAAGGGCGCCGTGCGGCCCGAAGCTCTGGCCGGCGTTGCCCTCACCACCCAACGGGGCACCGTCGTGAATGTTGATCGCTCCGGCCAACCGCTGCGCCCGGCAATTCTGTGGCTGGACCAGCGCCGCACGGCAGGAATGGCGCCCGTGAGCGGGCTTTGGGGCCTGGGTTTTCGGCTCCGGGGCGTGGCCGATCTGGTGGCCCGGCTGCAGGCCGATGCCGAAGCCAACTGGATCAGGGTCCACCAGCCGGATATCTGGCGCAATACCTACAAGTTTTTGCTGCTCTCAGGATACCTCACCTACAAGCTCTGCGGGCAATTCGTCGATTCGGTCGGTTGTCAGGTCGGCTATATTCCCTTCGACTACAAGCGTCTGGCCTGGTCAAAGCGCTGGGATTGGAAATGGCAGGCGCTGCCGGTGATCCCGGAACAGCTGCCGACCCTGGCGCCGCCGGCCGCGCCCTTGGGCGAGATCACGCGTGAAGCCGCGGCTGCAACGGGCCTGCCGGTCGGCTTGCCCCTCTATGCGGCAGCCGCAGACAAAGCGTGTGAGGTATTGGGCGCAGGGGCGCTGGCGGCGCATATCGGCTGTCTCAGCTTCGGCACGACCGCCACCATCAACGTGACGCGCCGGCAGTATGTGGAGATTCATCCGCCGGTCCCGCCCTATCCTGCGGCCGTCCCCGATGCATTCAACCTGGAGGTGCAGATCTATCGGGGCTTCTGGCTGGTGAATTGGTTCAAAGAGGAGTTCGGCCAGCCCGAACAGCAGGCGGCCCTGACTCGGGGCGTGCCGCCCGAAGCGCTGCTCGACGACCTGCTCGATGCTGCACCGCCGGGCGCGCT
>CAYZLP010000578.1:0-2473 GCA_964478635.1 uncultured Caldilineaceae bacterium | reverse complement strand
TTCCCGGCAAACTCGGCGTTGCGCAGGAGCATGCGGTCGATCTGATCGATTGCGTCTTGCGTCGCGTCTTCCAGTTCGGCCTGGACGGTGCTCGAGTTCTCGATATAGAGCAGGCGGGTCCAGTAGGAATTATAGATCACGCCCAGCCAGGTGATGAACTGAAGGTTTTCCTCGAGTGCGCGCATGGGTTGGCGCACGAAGAAGGTGAGGAAAGTGGCCACGCCTAAACCGCCAAAGAGCAGACCGGCGATCAGGGTTTCCCGTTCGGTACTGAGGCGCGCCGACAGGACGAAGAGGCCGATGCCGACAAAAAAGAGGAGCACGTAGAGCGCAACGGTGAGATAGTAGGGTATCATGAAGGCGCGCAGCGTGCGCTTGAACATGATTGCGTTATTCTCAAAGCCCTGCTCGACATGCTCCAGCCAGATGCGCCGCACCTCCGGATCTGCATCGGCCGGCACTTTGTGCAGCGGCAACTGTAGCGGCGCCGGCGGGGCGCCTGCAGGGGCTGCTGAATTCGTCTGCGCCGCATTGACGGCGCTGGGCGCTACGACTTGCATATAGACCTCCGGGCTGCGTGGTTCGGGGCGGATGGTCAACAGGGCATCCAACTCCTGGTCCAGGAACAATTCGTCGATCGGCCGTGGCAGGGCGGCGACGCCTTCCGGCGCCGGGCGCAGCTGGTTGAAGGCGCTGACCCAGGACGCAATGAGCCGGCCGTACATTTCGGCCTGGCCGGGACCGTTATACTTGGCGGCAAATGTCGTGTAGTCCCCTGCGCGGAGCGCTTCGACCATGGCGCCATCCGCACGGATGAAGTCGAAGAGCCCCAAAATCTGCGTACGTTCATCCCGGGCAAAGGCTTCGAACATGGCTTGAACCGTCGGATAGCCGATACGCCGGTGGTTGCTGCCCAGGATTTGCGGTCCGCCCATGCTGATCGATGATTTAGCAGCCGTGTCGTCTATGCCCTGCGCAAAGGTTAGCACTTCCCATTCCAACGGCTGAGAACCATGGAACGGGCTGAACGACAGATCCGTGCGCGGGCGCCACGTATGGTTCTCCCACTGGCGCTCCGGACTGAAGGTGAAATGATTGGCAAAGCGGTCCGGGTCGCGCCGGCCCCAGTGATGGAAGAAGAGATGGTTCTCAAAACGAATGACCATCCGTTTGTCCGGACCAAAGCCCGAGCCGCCTGACTCCACCGCCAGGACGGCCACGGCCGCCGCAGGGTCGATGGCCAGCCGCTGGGCCAACTCGGTAAGCAGGCCACCGGTGCGGTTCCAGAGGTCGGCCAGGGACTGGGCGCCGTCTCCGGCCCCGGGGGCGACGCGCAGTTGTCGGCTCGGCGCGGGCTGCATGGTTTGGCCCAGGAGCGCCTCATCGGCGCTGAAGTAGCCGGCCTCGCCCGCTTTGTCATCGGCCTCATCGGGCGGCGCCGGCGGATCGCCCTCTGCGACGAAATCTCCATGTACGTACCCCCGCACAGGATCTCCCGAGACGGTCCCGCCCGCCACGGTATCGCGCACGGCAACGAGCAGCCACTCCCCCGTTTCGTCCAGAATGGCGAGGCGGGCGCCGTTGGGCAGCGTCGTGACAAGCGCGTGATCGGCGCCCGGTCCGCTGCGCAGGTTGAGTCCCGCCGGCGCCGTCACGTAGCCCCTACGCGCCGGATGTTTGGCGACCTCTTCTGCCAGCAGGTCCAACACCAGTTCACGCTCGGCGTCATTCAGCCCGGACCATTCTTCGACCGGCGCGCCCCGATAAACGGCATTGCGTGCCGCCGCCAATTCTTCCAGATCCAGACCGGCCTTTTCCAGCAAGGCCCAGTCATTCATCTCGAGCGTGCGGGCAGCATTGTAGAGCGCGTCGATCAGGTGCTGATTGGTATACTGGGGAAGCGAAGGGGAGCGATTGACGGCGGCGGGTGGATCGATTGGTGGACTGCTCGACTGGGGTTCGACTGACTTCGCGTTTTTTCTAGCCATTGCAACCTCCTGCTACCTTGCCGGTAAGCCGACGGAAAGGCTGCCGCCCCGGGCACATGCGGCTGCCGACAGTGTAGGGGGTGCATCCGGTCCGAGCTGGGGCGATCCGGCCCAGTTCACAACGGAGTCATACGGTATGTGCAAGATTGTAAACAATTTCAGGATAAATTTCAAGTGACATAATAATCTGCATCGCTCCGAGCCGGGTACGACCAATCTACTGCGGCACGCCGACTGGCAGACGGAGCTTCTACGCCGGCGACCCATTGCGCGGTCAACGTTCCGTCACAATCGAGAACGGAAGCTTTTTAAAGCCGGTGCAGCTTGAGCGTAACGTGCGCCAGACTCTAGGCGCGGATGACCCGCCTGCAAAGAGCGGCCCCGCGGGGCCGGTCTTTTTTTGTTTCCGGTCTCACCTGCTACAATCGGGGGCGTTTGGACCTCGACGGTCCCTTACTTTGGAGTGATGCAATGCTGACGCGCTA
>CAYZLP010000577.1:2663-3967 GCA_964478635.1 uncultured Caldilineaceae bacterium | reverse complement strand
ACCAATTCCAATATTGAACCAAATTGACCGCGGATTTAGCAGATTACGACGGACTCGTCGTGAGCTTGTCGAACGATCAGGTGAATTTTTCGCACGATATCCGCCTCAATCCACCGTATCCGGTTCGTTCCGCGGTCTATCAGCGGTAAATTGCGAATTGCTGCCTCTGGGGGCAGGGTTGACGTGGTCGGAGGGAAAGGGCAAAATAAACGCTGAGTTGATGGCTCACGCCGATCCAGGACATGAAGCGCCCGCAATCCCATGACCGAATCCGATGCACGTTACCTGACCGACGACCCCGCCCTCTTTGCACGCCTGCTGGAGCAGCGCGTTCTGCACATCGTCGAGAGGCAGCGCCAGGCCGCCCGCATCTTGCTGGACCTGCCCGCCGGGCGTCAACCCGTAGAACCTGCGCTCACAACGACAGCGGCAGATTTGGAGCGATATGTGGATGAGCTGCGCTCTCTGTTGCCCGACGACCCGCTGCTCCGGCGCACAGTTGGCAGGCTATTGGGGCAGCGCTATCCCATCACCCTGCGCAATGCTCCGCAACTGGCGCAACTCCTCAATCTATCCCCTGCAGATCTGCCTGCCGAGGTGAAAAGAGCGCAGGAGGATCCGGTTGATCACGCTTCAGGGCAGGACCGACTCATTGCTGCCGTTGCGGACCTGCTCGACTGGCGTCATTTTCGGCGCGGCGAGTTGCTTTACAGGCAGGGAGATCCGGCCGATACCCTCTTCGTGATCGTTGGCGGGCTGGTGCGCATTACGCGTCAACTGGCTGATGACACGGCCGTGACGGTCGGAGAGCTTCAGGCCGGCAGCCTTCTGGGCGAGCGCTCGCTGGTGTTGGGCGAGGCCCGCTCTGCGACTGCCTACGCGGTTCAGGATACGGAGGTTTGCACGCTGCCTCTGCCCGCGCTGCAGGCGCTGGTCCAGCAAGAGCCCCAGGTCATGATCAAGCTGCTTACCGAAATGGCCCAGCGCATGCAGATCGCGGGGCGCCCCGCCCCACCGCCCGTGCGGGGATGCGTCATCGCCCTCGTGCCGGCGGTGGGCGGCACGGAGACCTTTGGCCCGCGCCTGGTCGAGCACCTGGAGCAATACGGACCAACCACCCTCATCGGGCCGGAACATGCTCAGGAAATGGTGGCAGAGCTGGGTCCCTTTCCCCTGGAAGCCGCGGTCGACGCCTATGGCTTTGTCGATTGGATGCGCCGCCAGGCTAAAACCCACGCCCATGTCATTTACTTCGCCGATCCGGAATACCCCAACTGGGCGCGCCGGGTCATTGAGCAGGCCGA
>CAYZLP010000577.1:0-2563 GCA_964478635.1 uncultured Caldilineaceae bacterium | reverse complement strand
GACAGATGATCGACATCACCAATCAGCAGTTGATGCGCCAGAAGATCTGGCTGCAGCCGACCCTGCCGCTGACATCGGTCATGAGCGGCGAACGGCTTAGTGCGGCATACCGCGAGGTCTTCGGCGGCGTGCGCATGGAAGATCTGTGGACCTCGCCCTTCACCATCAGCGCCAATTTGACCCGGGCCGAAATGGTCGTGCATCGGGACGGGCCGCTGGACCATGCCGTGCGCGCCAGCACCGCGATTGCCGGCATCCTGCCGCCGGCCCTCACTCATGAGGGAGAACTCTTGATCGACGGCGGCGTCTTCAACAATACGCCGGCCGACGTGGCCCGGGCGATGGTTGACAGCGGCCCCGTCATCGCTGTGGATCTTGGCTATACCAGGCGCCGCGCCGTCCCCTATGCCTACGGCGATTCGCTGAGCGGCTGGAAGGTTTTTCGCAGCCGCATCAACCCCTTCGCCGCTGCGTTGGAGACCCCGTCCATCGTCAGCATCATGATGCGCGCCAACGCGCTGGGCGGCATTACGGCCAACGCCGAGCAGCTTGCCCACGCCGACCTGATCCTGCGCCCGCCCGTCGGGGAGTTTGGGCTCTACGATTTCGATGCGGCCCATGAGATTGTAGAGGCCGGCTATGCTTCTGCCAGGGCGCCGCTTCAGGCCTGGATCGATGCCGGCGGATTGGAGGGCGCGACATGAGCGCGCCTTTCTTGCAGGGCGAATCAGTCCCTCTCTGGGACGTGCTGGCTGCATTTTTCAGCTGGCGCGACAGTGCGGTCGCCCTGGTGGCCGGCGCAACCAATTGGCGGCAGCTCGTGATCTGGATCGTCGTGCTTTCGGGCCTCTCCGAGGCAATCGGCCAGAGCGTGGTGCTCTTCGCCAATCAGGTGAGACCGACCCGCTTCCTCTTGAGCCTGATCGTAACCGCAATCCTGCATCTGCTTGGATTTTTTATCTGGGTGGGCTCGTTCTGGTTCGTGATCTTTCTGGTGCTGGATACCCCCATTCCCATGATGCCCCTGCTGATCATCGTCGGCGTCAGCTATGTCCCGCTCCTCTTCGGCTTTCTGGGCTTCCTGCCCTATGCCGGGCAGCCCATCTTACAGCTGCTCTATGCATGGTCCTATGGAATCATGGTCTATTACCTGCATCGGGCCGAGGAGATCACCTTCTATCAGGCCCTGCTAGTCGGCGGGATCGGCCTGCTGGCGATTTTTCTGCTCCGGGCGGTCATCGGACGGCCGCTGGAGACACTGGCCAGCCGCGTGCTGGACGTGACAGCCGGTACGAAACTCACCTTTGACGTAGATGAGGCCGTTACCCGTCTCGCCTCTGACCGCGGTCGGCAGGGCGGGGACGCGGCGTGATCGGTATGATTTTGGAAGCGCATGTTTGAGATTCTCTTTGGGATTGCCTTCATCATTCTTCTGACCGGCATCCTGATGGCCGTACTCTCCCCGCTGGAATCGCTGGGCTGGTGGGCCGGTTGGTACAGCGCGCCGGTGGACGAAGCGCAAAACAGCTCCGTGGGCGCCGGTCCGGAACCGCGCTTGCCCGGTGAGCATTATCTCGTCTTTTTGACCGGCATCGGCAGCATGAAGGCCGAAATCCACATCCCGGAAGAGCGCCACTTCCTGGATCAGCTGATCCGGCGGCTGGACACCTCCGTAATTGTCGACGATATTTTCCCCTATTCGGTCACCAACACGGCCCTGACCGGCAACCGGATCTTCGGGCGCTTCTGGAATCTGGTCTACGCCGGCAAGGAAGAGCGGAAACCGCTGGGTTTCATCGCCAACGTGCGCAATATGTTTCAGGTTCTCGTCTCGTCGGACCACCGCTACGGGCCCATGTATGACCGAGGGACAGCCCAAATCGTGCTGGACGGGCTGGCCCGCCACGGCTACCTGCCCGGTTCCGGGACGCCGGTCTATATCATCGGCTACAGCGGCGGCGGCCAGATCTCCATCGGCTGCGCGCCCCATGTCGCCCGGATGATCGATGCGCCCGTCTACGTGATCTCGCTGGGCGGCGTTTTCTGCGCCGACCCGGCGCTTGCCGAGATCGCCCACCTCTACCACATCCACGGCAGCGGCGATGGCGTCACGCGTATCGGGCAGCGCATCTTTCCCGGTCGGTGGTCCATGATGAAAAACTCATACTGGAATCAGGCGCTTGCCGCCGGCAAGGTCACCTTTGTCGATATGGGAGACATGGTCCACAATGGACCCGGCTCATATCTCGACACGGAGATGACCGTGGACGGCGTGCATAGCTACATGGACAAGACCATAGAGGAAGTCGCCCGGATTGTGACGGGGAAGGGATTGGCGCTGCCGCAGGCTGAGGCCAAGATTACCGGGTCCGGTGATGATTGATGCGAGCTGTGTAATGAATCGACTGGAATAGGAGCTGGAATGGACGGCGTACTGCAGCTATATCCTCTGCCGGCCCGGGAAAGGGTTCTGGAAGGATTGTATTTGGGCCACAACCTGCGCGCACGGCTTGCGGAGCGTGGTAAACCTTTTGTCTATACCAATTTTGTTGTCAGTCTGGAC
>CAYZLP010000576.1:0-3972 GCA_964478635.1 uncultured Caldilineaceae bacterium | reverse complement strand
CGTAAAAGGGCGCATCGACCGAAACCTGGCCGATGCCGGTGATGCCTTCGTCCGTCTGGATTTCGATCAGCAATGTGGTGGCGTAATCAATGCTCCCATAGGAGGTCGTGAGAACGCTCGTTCGCGGGATGTCGATGACAGTAACCTTGACGTGCGTGATTTTCATGCGTTGGTCTCTACCTGGTGTAGTGTTTGACCATGAGGACCGGCCAAACGAATCAACTGTTAACAGTTGACAAATGATTGTGTACATAGTATTATCACACATCATGAGCGATGTCAACCGTTTCGTATTCGCTTTTTGTGCGCCCCGCCCGCTCATTCCGCAGCCATGCTGAAGGAATGACGCAAATTTCTGCCGGCCATTCCCGGCAGGCCAGTGACAGTCGACAGCCAATCTGCCCAGGGCCGGGCTGTCACGCATCAATCTTTCCGTTTCTGCACAACGAACAGGGTTCGTAACGCATGTCAACCGACCAGTCTACTTCCGCCGCTTCGGCCAATCCCACAACGACGTCCGCCACCGCTGCCTCCAATGGCGATCCGGCCGGCCACTACCGGTTCGGTTTCGATATCGGCGGCACATTTACCGATTTCGTCTTGATCAACACCGGCACCGGTGAGATATCCAGCTACAAGACGCTGACGACACCGCGGGATCCGTCCAAGGCCGTCATCGAAGGCCTGCAGGAGCTGCTCGCCGACGCAGACGCGCAAGGCGACGACATCGATACGGCCATCCACGGCACCACGCTGATTACTAATGCCCTCATCGAGCGGAAGGGCGCAAAGACGGCGCTGGTCACCACCAAGGGGTTCCGGGATATCCTGGAGATGGCCAAGGAGATGCGCTATGACATCTACGATCTGCTCATGGTGCTGCCCGAGCCGCTGGTCTCCCGGCCCTTGCGCTTCGAGGTGGGGGAACGGATCGACGGCCGGGGCAACGTCATCGAACCCCTGGCGCTGGAAGATCTGGCGACCCTCAAGCCGCGCTTGATCGAAGAGGGCATTCAGGCGGTAGCCATCTGCTTTTTGCACTCCTTTACAAATCCGGCCCACGAAGAGGCCGCGGTTGCCTGGCTGCAAGAGGCGCTGCCCGAACTGAGCTTCTCTGTCTCTTCTGAAGTGGCGCCGGAAATCCGTGAATATGAGCGGATGTCGACCACGGTCTGTAATGCGTACGTCCAGCCCTTGACCGAGCGCTACCTGATGCGCCTCAAGCAGGATCTTGTCGATAACGGTTTCGACAAGCAGCTCTATCTGATGCTTTCCAGCGGCGGCATCACCACTGTCGATACCGCCGCACGCTATCCCGTTCGCCTCATCGAATCGGGGCCGGCCGCCGGCGTGCTGGCGGCAGTCTTCTATGGCGAGAAGACGGGTGAAGCCAATCTCGTCTCCTTTGACATGGGCGGCACCACGGCCAAGATGTGCGTCATCAAAAACGGCCAGCCGGTCATGAGCGATGACTTCGAGGTGGCCCGGGTCCATCGCTTCAAGCGGGGCAGTGGCCTGCCCGTGCGCGTGCCCACCATCGAACTCATCGAGATCGGCGCCGGCGGCGGCAGCATCGCCCGGGTGGATGAACTGGGTCTGCTAAAGGTGGGGCCGGATTCGGCCGGCGCCGATCCTGGCCCGGCCTGCTACGGCCAGGGTGGCGACGAGCCCACGGTTACCGACGCCGATCTCCTTCTCGGCTATTTGAACCCCGACTACTTCCTGGGCGGGCGCATGAGCCTAGATCGGGCCGCCGCGGAGCAGGCCGTCCGCACGAGGCTGGCCGAGCCCCTGGGCATGGACGTAACCGACGCCGCCTACGGTATCTACCAGGTGGTCAACGAAAACATGATCTCCGCGACCCGGGTCCACGTGGCCGAGCGGGGCGCGGACCCGCGTAAGTTCAAACTGATCGCCTTCGGCGGGGCCGGTCCGGTCCATGCCCACCAGATCGCCCGGGCGCTCAAGATGCAGGGCTATATCTGCCCGGCCAGCGCGGGCGTGGCTTCGGCCCTGGGCTTCCTGACCGCCCCGGCCGCCTTCGAGTTCGCCCGGACCCATATTGCCCATCTGACCCAGGACAATCTGGGCGAGCTGGATGACATTTATGCCGAATTGGAGAAAGAGGGGCAGGCCAAGCTGGCCGAGGCGGGCGTGCCCGCAGACGAGATGACCTTTATCCGCAAAGCAGACCTGCGCCACATCGGCCAGGGCCATGAAATCGTGGTTGAACTGCCTTTCGACCGTCTGGCCGAGACCGACCTGGATCGGGACGTGCGCACGCTTTTCTACCGGGAGTACGAGCAGATTTACGGCTACGCACACCGGCATCTGGGCATGGAAATCACCACCTGCCGGCTGACGGCCACCGGGCCGCGTCCCCAGGTCAATCTGCGCGAGACCGAGTCCGCACAGGGCGCCGACAGCGCCAGTCAGGCCATCAAAGGAAGCCGGCCGGTCTATTTCAGGGAGCAGGCTGGTTTTGTGGATACGCCCGTTTACGATCGCTATGCCCTGCAGGCGGGCGCCGAGTTCCCGGGGCCGGCCATTGTGGAGGAGCGGGATTCGACTGCCGTGATCGGCCCGGACGCCACGGTGCGCGTTGATGCTTTCGCCAACCTCATCGTCACCTTGCACTACGAGTAAGCCATGAATACGCCACGCTATCGCTTTGGATTTGACATCGGCGGCACCTTTACCGACTTCGTATTGGTGGACACCGGTTCGGGTGAAATTCGCAGTTACAAGACGCTGACCACGCCGGGACAGCCCGCAGACGCGGTGCTGGAAGGCTGGCAGCAACTGCTGGAGACAGCCGGCTGTGCCGGCGCCGACGTCGGGACGGCCATTCACGGCACGACCTTGATCACCAATGCCCTCATTGAGCGCAAGGGCGCGGTGACGATTTTGCTGACGACCAGCGGCTTCAGCGATGTCCTTGATACCCAGCGGGAGATGCGCTACGACATTTACGATCTCCACGCGCCGCCGGTCGGCCACCTGGTGCCCCGGCCCTTGCGCTTCGAGGTGAGCGAACGCCTGGATGGCTTCGGCGACGTCATCGAGCCGCTGGACGAGACGAGCCTGGAGCACATGTACGCTACGCTGGAGGCGGCCGGGGTGGTGGAACGGGTGGAAGCCGTCGCCGTCTGTTTCCTTCATGCCTATGCCAATCCCGCCCACGAGCAGGCTGCCCTGGCTTGGCTGGAGCAACGCTTTCCCCATGCCAGCATTTCGCTTTCTTCCGCGGTGGCGCCGGAAATTCGCGAATACGAGCGCATGTCCACCACCGTCTGCAATGCCTATGTCCAACCGCTGACCGACCGCTATCTCACCAATCTGCAGGATGAAATGGCCAGAGCCGGATTGGAGCGGGAACTCTATCTCATGCTTTCCAGCGGCGGCATCACGACCCTGGAGACTGCCGCCCGCTATCCCGTACGCATGATCGAGTCGGGGCCGGCCGCAGGCGTACTGGCGGCCGTTTTCTACGGCGAGATGATCGAAGAGCCAAACCTTGTCTCTTTCGACATGGGCGGTACAACGGCCAAGATGTGCGTCATCCAACAGGGCCGGCCGGCCATGTCGGACAATTTTGAAGTCGCCCGGGTGCACCGCTTCAAGCGGGGCAGCGGCTTGCCCGTGCGCGTCCCGACCATTGAGCTGATCGAGATCGGTGCGGGCGGCGGCAGCATCGCTCACGTAGACGAATTGGGACTGCTCAAGGTCGGGCCTGAGTCCGCGGGCGCAGATCCCGGCCCCGCCTGTTATGGTCAGGGCGGCACGCTGCCGACGGTGACCGACGCCGATCTGGTGCTCGGCTACTTGAATCCCGACTATTTCCTGGGCGGGCGTATGGGGCTCGATCGGGCGGCGGCAGAGGAGGCCATTCAGACCCACATCGCTGAGCCCCTGGGCCTATCGATGGTGGAAGCCGCCAATGGCATCTATCAGGTTGTCAACGAGAACATG
>CAYZLP010000575.1:0-3974 GCA_964478635.1 uncultured Caldilineaceae bacterium | reverse complement strand
CCGCCGCAACCAGTGCCATGCCAATCCAACCCCAATGAGAGCAATGCCAATCATCCAGATTGCCGTCTCGACCCAGAAGGCCAGGAAGAGACAGGCTGCCAGGCCAAGCCAGGCCAGGATGCGCGGATAAAACCGTTCTTCGTCCGTCAGGCGCAGCGCGGCCAAATTGGTCAGGGCATAGTAGATGAGCACGGTAAAGGCGCTAAAGGACCAGGTGACCTGAACGTTGCCGATCAGCGTCAGCGCGGCGACAACTGCGCCCATGACGATGACGGCCACGGTCGGGGTGACGCCCACTTCATTGAGACGACCGGTCGCCTCCGGCATGTCGCCCCGCCGACCCATGGCCAGGAGTACCCGGGAAAGCCCCAAAATCAGATTGAGCAGCACTCCCAGCATGGCCGTCATGGCGCCAATGGCCAGAATTGCGCCTGCCCCCGGAATCCCAAAGCCCCTTGCGATGACCTCCAGCGGCGCGGCTGCGGTCAGAGTAGCGGCGTACATGGCGTCCGCCCCGGCTGCGCCCACCCCCACGACGGCTACGCCAACATAGAGCGCCATGGTCAGGAGCATGGTTGCGATAATGGCCCTAGGTATTGTCACGCGTGGCGCGACGACTTCTTCCCCCAGGGTTGCGATGCGACCGTAGCCGGTATAGGCCACGAACATGAGGGCGCTGGCATAGAGCAGCGCCGGCAGGGGCGCCCCTACGTCGGCCGTGCCGGCGAAGAAAGGCGTGAAGTTGGCGGGCTCGATCCGCGTGAGACCGGTCAAAACAAAGAAGAGGAGCGACGCCAGCGTGATTGACACGATCAGCACATTCGTCTGATTCGATCTGTGAATCCCTGTAAGCACGATGGCCGTCAGCACGAAGACGGCCAGCAACGCGACCCCAACCAGGGCGCTGCGGTTGCCGTGAATCCCCAGCGCGTTGAGCAGATATCCGGCGAAACCCAGCGCGGCCGTGGCCGCGGAGGCCGACTTGGCGAGCAGAAACATCCAGCCTGCCGTAAAGCCGAGCCACGGTGTAAGATAGCGGTAACCATACTCATAGGTGCCACCGCTGACCGGGTGATTGGCCGCCAGCTGGGCGCTGCTGAGCCCGTTGAAGATGGCCACTGCCGCGCCAATCATGACGGCGAGCACGACGGCCGGGCCGGCAATGCCCGCGGCGATGCCGATGCTGACGAAGACGCCGGTGCCCAGGATCGAACCCAGGCCCATCATGACTGCGCCAAAGAGACCGAGCCGGCGCTGCAATTGTGCGGGTTGCTGCATGATAGCGCACGCTTTCTGAGTCGAAATGTGAAAAAACTGTATGACGGAGTGATTTTGCCTCACGCCCCAACTGTGTTACGGTGACCCTTCGATACACATTCGTAATGGTAAACGGAGGTAACCATGACACAGGCAGAACGCGGCGATACGGTGCGGGTACACTACACCGGCACGTTGGCCGGCGGCGAGCAATTTGACAGTTCTGCGGGACGCGACCCGCTTGAGTTTACTTTGGGCGACGGCATGGTCATTCCCGGCTTCGAAAGCGCAGTCACGGGCATGACGGTGGGCGAAAGCAAGACCTTTGACATTCCCTCGGACCAGGCTTATGGACCCCGGCGTGACGAGATGGTTATGCAGGTCGATCGCAACCAGTTCCCCGACCATATCGATCCTGAGGTGGGCCAGCAGCTGCAGATGCAGCAAGGCAACCAGGCCTTTGTCGTTACGGTCGCCGAGGTGAATGACGATGCCGTCACGCTGGACGGCAACCATCCCCTCGCGGGCCAGGATTTGACGTTCACAATCGAGCTTGTCGAGATCGTCTAGCCCTGGAATGCATGAAATCGAGCCGGGAGCGCCCGCACGGGCGCTCCCGGCTTTTTGTTTGTTGGCAGGGACGCCATGCCAACTTATTTGACCGGCAGCGGGGTCATCCGCCAGATATCTTCGGCATATTGGCGGATTGTCCGATCGGAAGAGAAATAGCCGCAGCGCGCTGCATTGAGAATCGACATGCGAATCCAGCGTTCCCGGTCGGCATAGGCTTGATCGACCAGGGCCTGCGCGCCCATGTAGGCGTCGAAGTCGGCGCAGCACATGTATGGATCATCACCCAGCAGAGAATCGACGATGGGTCGGAACAACCCCTTGTCACCGCCGGAGAAGACGCCGGCCGCAATGCTGTCGATGGCCCGTTTCAGCTCTCCATTCGTGTAGTAAAATGCCTCGGGATTGTAGCCCTCCGCTTTCCGCTCGAAGACCTCTTCGGCCGTCAAACCGAACAGGAAGAAATTCTCCGCACCGACACGCTCGCGTATCTCGATATTGGCGCCGTCCAGCGTGCCGATGGTCAGCGCGCCGTTAAGGGCGAACTTCATGTTGCCCGTGCCGGACGCCTCTTTGCCGGCCAGGGAGATCTGTTCGGACAGGTCGGCGGCAGGATAGATCTGTTCGCCGAGCGTCACGTTGAAGTTCGGCAGGTACGCGACCTTGAGCAACCGATTGCTCACCGGATCGTTGTTCACCGTGTCGGCCACGCTGTTGATCAGCTTGATGATGAGTTTGGCCATGGCATAACCCGGCGCAGCCTTCGCGCCGAAAACGAAGGTGCGGGGAATCATCACGCGCCCGGGATCGTCGTGCAGGCGATGGTAGCAGGTGATGATGTGCAGCACCTTCAACAGTTGCCGCTTGTATTCGTGCAGTCGCTTGACCATGACGTCGAAGAGGGAAGCCGGATCAACAGTGAGATCGAGTTGCTGCTGAATGATCGCGGCCAATTGCTCCTTGTTGGCCTGCTTCACCGCATGCCAATCGGCCCGGAAATCGGCATCTTCGATCCAGCTTTCCAGTTCCGCAAGCCGATCCAGATCCCGCAGCCATCCGTCACCGATCCGGCTTGTGATCAGGTGGGAGAGGCGTGGATTGGCCATGCCAATGAAGCGCCGCGGCGTCACGCCATTGGTTTTGTTGTTGAACTTCTCCGGCCACATCTCGTAGAAATCGCGCAGGGTATCTTCACAGAGAAGATTGGTCTGCAGCTCGGCCACGCCGTTGATGGAAAAGCTGCCGATGCAGGCAAGATAGGCCATGCGTACGCGCTGTTCCTTCCCCTCCTCGATGATCGACATCCGCGCAACGCGCGTCGGATCGCCGGGGAAACGACTGCGCAGTTCATCCAGGAAGCGCTGGTTGATCTCGTAGATGATTTCCAGGTGGCGGGGCAAGAGGCGGCCGAAGAGGGCAACCGACCATTTTTCCAGGGCCTCCGGCAAGAGCGTGTGGCAGGTGTAGGCGAAGGTGCGCGTCGTAATGTCCCAGGCCTCTTCCCAGGGCAGGTGGAACTCATCGACCAGGAGGCGCATCATTTCCGGTATGGCCACCACCGGGTGGGTGTCGTTGAGTTGGATTGCGACCTTGTCGGGCAATGCCGCCAGGTCGTCGTTTTTAAGGAAGAAGCGGCGAATGATATCGCTGAGTGAACAGGCCACGAAGAAGTACTGCTGGCGCAGGCGCAGCTCCCGTCCCTGGGGCGTGTTGTCGTTGGGATAGAGCACCTTGGTGATGTTCTCCGACCGCACTTTGTCTTCCACAGCCCGGGCATAGTCGCCATAGTCGAACTTCTGGAAGTCAAACTCGCGCGTCGCCCGGGCGCGCCAGAGGCGAAGCATGTTGACCGTCTTCGTGCCGTATCCGGGCACCATGGTGTGATAGGGCTCGCCTAGAACCTGCTCGGCCGGGCGCCAGGTTACCCGATAGACGCCGTCCTCACCTGTATTGGCCTCGGTGCGCCCGCCGAAGCCGACTTCTACCCGGTCATCCGGCTGGCGGAATTCCCATGGATAGCCGAACTCCAGCCATTCGTCGGGGCTCTCAACCTGCCAGCCGTCCCGGAAGGATTGCTGAAAGATGCCGTATTCATAGCGAATTCCATAGCCCACCGACGGCAGATCGAGGGTCGCCATGGAGTCCAG
>CAYZLP010000574.1:0-3984 GCA_964478635.1 uncultured Caldilineaceae bacterium | reverse complement strand
ACCACAAGCCCAGGCTAAGCAAAAAGAGCAGCAGGGACAAGCCTGCGATGCGGGGGTCCAGCGCAATACGGCCTGATGTAAGCTCCATCTCGACGGCGCTGCCCAGCAGGACATAGGCCAGACTTGGAGGAATGGCCCCGATGAAGGTCGCCAGCAGGAAGGGACCGAACGCGATCCGGAGGAAGCCGGCAAGATAGCTGACCAGGTCAAAAGGCAGCCAGAGGAAGCGCAGGACCAGGACGGTGACAAAGCCACCGCGGCGCAGGCGGGCCGCCATGCTTGCCAGCCGGCGATCGTCATCAGCAGCGACCAGTTGACCACGGCCGAAAAAGCGGCCCGTGCCGTAGGCTGCAGCGGCTGCGAGTCCGGTCCCAAGCAGCGTGAGCAACAGGCCCGCGGGAATGCCATAGAGATGCCCGGCCGCGATGCCGAGCAGACCGGTCGGCACAAAAAGGAACGCTTGCACGACGAACGCGAGCAGGAGCATAATCGGACCGAGGGGATGGCTCTCCATCCAGCTCACCAGGGCAAGCAGGAGCGCGCCCTGTTGCCAGCCCCGGGCAAGCGTCAGCCACTCATAGAGCAATAGAAGCGCCAGCCAGATGACGGCCGCAATGAGCTTGGCGCGATTCTTCGGAGCAAGCATCGTTTTCCAAAGCTGCTGCAGCCGACTCTTGCCTGCTCGCATGGTTGATCCTGAACGATAATCTTGACGAATGCGTCTCTCTCTTCCATCAACCATGGTACAATAGATGTCGACTTCAATGCCACGAGCGCAAATGGCGACTTTGCCCGGACTTCAGAGGGTGATCTGCCAGAGGAACGGATCTGATAGCAGACCGCATCGTCTTACTGCTTGCTTGTATGCCCGGTTACCGTATGCACAATTCTTTCGGTTATGCTATTCTTGAACACCTATTCAATAATTACCGAAAGGATCTCTGCCATGCAAGTCATACCCGAACTCGTCGAAACGGCAGCCGAACGCCGCAAGAATCGCCCGCCGGCCGCCCAGGCGATCATGGATGATGCCACCGATGCGCTCACGGCGTCGGGCATTGCCGATCGGGCCGTAAAGACCGGCGATCGGGCGCCCGCATTTGCGCTGCCCAACGCCGTCGGCGAGTCCGTTGCGCTGGCCGATGCGCTGGCCCGGGGACCGGTCGTGCTCTCCTTTTATCGGGGCGCCTGGTGTCCCTACTGCAATCTGGAGCTGCGGATTCTGCAGAACAATCTGGACGCCATCGAGGCAGCCGGGGCGTCGCTGATCGCAGTTTCGCCCATGACGCCCGACGGTTCGCTTTCCCTGGCGGAGAAACACGACCTGGGCTTTCAGGTGCTGAGCGATGCCGGAAATGGGGTGGCGCGCAGCTATGGCCTCGTCTTTCGCGTTGACGACGCGCTCAATGACCTCTACTTGAAGATGGGGATCGATCTGGAAGCCAGCAATGGTGAAGAGAGCCACGAACTGCCCATCCCGGCCACCTACGTCATCGGCCCGGATGGAACGGTGCTCCTCGGCTACGCCGACCCGGATTACACCCGCCGGCTGGCCATCGATGAAATACTCGCAGCCTTGACTGCAATCAAAGCAGCCTGACAGGTGTCTATCTGGATAAAAATCCGCGCAGATTCGGTCAATCCGCCGAATCCGCGTTCTATCTAATCGGCAGCTGAATGGTTACCCTGACAGAATCCACAGCGAAGCATCTATGCGTTTCGAAGAGAATGTCCTCCAGGTCAACGAAACCGGTCGACGTCCCATGCTGCAGGTGTTGGAGGCGGCCCTCTCCGCAGTCGATCCGGCCATAGCCGTCGAGCGTGCGCTCCGGCGCCGTGGTGCCGACCTGCGGGTAGGGGATCAGCGCTACGATCTGGACGCATTCCGGCGGATCCTGATCCTCGGCGCCGGCAAGGCCGGCACCCCCATGGCCCAGGCCGCCGCAGCCATCCTGGGTGACCGCATTGCCGGCGGGCTCGTCGTGGTCAAGACGGAACACGGCGGCCCCTGCCGGCACGTCGAGATCGTTGAAGCCGCCCATCCCGTGCCGGACGAAGCGGGCGTCGCAGCCGGGGAGCGTATCCTCGCCCTGGCAGAAAGCGCCGGGCCGGACGATCTGGTCATCACCTTGCTCTCGGGCGGCGGATCGGCCTTGCTGGTGGCGCCAGCAGCCGGCATCAGCCTGCGCGAGCTTCAGGCCATGACCGACGCGCTCCTGGCTTCCGGCGCGACGATCAATGAGATCAACTGCCTGCGCAAACACTGCAGCCGCATCAAGGGCGGTCAACTGGCCCGGGCCGTACAGCCCGCAACCCTCATCACCCTGGTATTGAGTGACGTTGTAGGCAGCCCCCTGGATGTCATTGCCAGCGGACCGACGGTCGCCGATTCGAGCACCTGGCAGGACGCGTGGGCCATCGTCCAGCGCTATGAACTGGCAGCGAAACTGCCGGCATCCATCATCACGCGCCTGAAAAGCGGACTGGCCGGTCAACTGCCCGACACCCCCAAAGCCACCGATCCCGCCTTTGACGCGACCCGGACGCTCATCATCGGTGACAATCGCGTGGCCGCCCTGGCCGCGGCCCAGGCCGCGACCGACCTCGGCTTCAACACCCGGCTGCTGACCACCTATCTGGAAGGAGAGGCCGTTCAGGCAGCGCGGTTCGCCGTCGCGCTGGCCCGGGAAGTGCGCGCGAGCGGCCATCCGCTCGCCCCGCCGGCCTGCCTGATCTTGGGCGGTGAAACCACGGTCCAGCTCGGCGCCCATCCCGGCCGAGGAGGGCGCAACCAGACCCTGGCCCTTGCCGCGGCCCTGGCCCTGGACGCCCTGGGGGACGAAGCCGCGGGCATCACGATCGTCTCTCTCGCAACCGACGGCACCGACGGCCCCACGGACAGCGCGGGCGCATTGGCCGATGGTCTGACCGTTAGACGTGGGGCGCGTGCCGGTCTGGACGCGGCCGCACATTTACGCGCCGACGACGCCTATCCCTTTCTGGCCGCAACCCACGACTTGCTCCTGACCGGCCCCACCCAGACCAACGTCAACGATCTGACCTTCATCTTCGTAGACAATCCCGCCAGATTGTGAGACGTCATACGACGGTCCGCCCAATTTTCGGGCATGATAGCCAAGCATTCAATTCGTGTAAGACTCCAACCAACAGCATCAAGGGGAAATCATGCCAAAGTTGACCGTCGAAGGATTCGATAGCGTGGAAGTGCCGGCCGGGAAACGCCTCGTGCTTGCCCTAGTGGACGAGGCGGGGATCGATCAGATGCACGCCTGTGGCGGAAACTGCCGATGCACCACCTGTCGGGTCGAATTTGTCGAGGGCGAGCCCGATACCATGACCCAGGCGGAGCAGGACAAGCTTGCCGAGCGCGGGCTCGAAGGCGTGCGTCTCTCCTGCCAAATTCAGGTCAATCACGATATGACCGTCCGCGCAATCAGCCGTTTGGCCGACACGGGTCGCCCCGATCCGGGCCCCCGGCCGGAGCCGGACATTCATCCCGACCCGGTTTGGGTGGAGAAGGCGTAGGCCAGGGAATCGGCTTCCGCTTGTTGCGGATGCCCGGCGGCCAGGGCGCCGGGCGACCCATTTTCCCGGGATGACTGCGCCATGAGATGATCGCCGAAGCGGCTGGCCAGAATGGCGGCAGCTTCCTCTGGATCCCGGCTGTGCAGGAGCTGCGCCCGGAGTTCGTTTGGCAGGCCAAGACGCCGGGCGTAGGCATTCAGGTGCTTGCGCATGGGGAGGAAGTGATAGCGGGGCTCTGCGTGAAATGTGGCGTGGTAGAGCCGGCCGTGCTCGACGGCAATGGGGGCCAGGCGTAAATCCGGGGCGGCCGCGTGATCAGCGTGGAAGACAAATGGATCCCCCATGGTTGCCCGGCCGATCAGTACGCCGTCCAATGCATGGCGCAGGGCCCGCTCCTCGCCATCCTTGCGGTTGGCGACGTCTCCGTTGCCCAATACA
>CAYZLP010000573.1:0-3985 GCA_964478635.1 uncultured Caldilineaceae bacterium | reverse complement strand
CGACTCGGAGATCGTCGACGGTCACTCGGCCATGGGCGCAGACGAATATCTGGACGTCCTGGGTGCATGGGATTGGCTCGTGGTCGAAAAGGGGTTCGACCCGAGCGAAGTAGGGATTGCAGCCAATTCACTGGGCGCGGCGACCAGTCTCTACGCCTTCGTCGAGGAGCCGCGCGCGCCGGCCCTCTTTCTCAATTCACCCTATGCCAATCTGCCCCAAATTCTGCGATCGGAATTGCGCCGGGAAGACTTCCCATCCCAGCTTGTGCCCGCCGCCATCGTCATGGGCCGGGCAATCGCCGGGGTCAACGTATTGGAGCGCACGCCGCTTGAGGCAATCGCCCAGGTCGGCAATCGTCCCGTCTTCGTCGTCCACAGCAGCGACGACCAGCGCATCAACATCGATCACAGCTACCAGCTTCAGGCTGCAGCGGACGCCGCGGGCGTACCGGCCGAATTCTGGTTTATCGATGGAGCCGACCACGTGCGCGGGCCGGCGGTCTATCCCGAGGAATTTGAGGCCAATCTGGTCAGCTTCTTCCAGCAGTGGCTGCGCCCGGAAAGCCAATAGAAAAGGGCCGCTTGATGCGGCCCTAAAGACGTAGAACGGGATTCGAACCCTTTCCTCGCGTCAATTTGGGCATAGATCACGATTCCGAGACTCGCAGCGGAGGCTGACAGTGCAGCGTAAGCAGACGAGAATGACACGTACTACGCGATACGAACCCGCCGATAGCGAATGAACTGTACCAACAGAATGTTCTACGCTCCTCCAGTATAGAGATCTCCGGACCACTTGTCAAGCGAAATTTTGCGACTGGCGCACCCGGGCCTGCTGTTCCGCCGGCGTCACGGGGGCGTTGTCATTCGTCACCTGAACCGAGGCCACATTGTCGGCCACCAGCCAGAGCGGCGTCGGTGGGTTCTTGCTCGGATTGAGGGGGTTCATGCGGATGCCCACGCTGAAGTCCTGCAGGTGATTCTGGCGCAGAATGGCCCGCTTTCCCAGGTAGCCGAAGATCCGTACGCCCTCGATCCGGAGTCGCTCCGTCGTGGCAAAGCGCTGTAGAGTCAGATAGTTGTCTTCCACCACCAGACTGCTGCAATTGCCCACGAAGATGCCGTGCCGTTCCCGGGTCGCGCCGGACGGCAGGGAAACGCCGATGGTGTTGCCCCGGATCAGTGCGGTAACGGCAATGTCGGGTGCGCCCCGCTCGGCTTCCCGGTGACTCACGCCCACGTGGATGCCCTGCAGCACCTCTTGCAGCGTGTTGTCGACGATGCGCAGGTCGGTCGCCCGGCGCCCGCCCGCGACGATGCCCTGACCGGCAACGGGCATATGATCCCTCTCCGCCGTGCGCAGCCATTCCCGCAGCCGCGGGAAGGTCTCGGCTACGCGTGCATCCGTCAGCATGCGGTCCGCCACGCGCAGGAGCGTCGCTTCCGGCGCTTCGTCGGGCCGGGCTTCAGCCTCGACGAGTCGCTGCCACAGGTTAGGACTGGCCAATTGCGGCGCCGTCGTAAAGCGTAACGTCTGATCGCCCACGCGCACGACGACCTCCTCCCCGCCGGCCGGTCGGCCGGCGCGTGTGCGCTGGGGGTTCGCAATCAGCAGCCGACGCAGGGCGGCCCGGGCTCGTCGATTGGCCACCAGGTCACCAAGATCGACCCGGCCGGACCGGGACGCCGCCCGGATCACATTGTCTTCGACCTGGGCGCGCCAGACGTCAGTCAGCAGGATGCCCGTTTGCAAATGGCCCACAAGAAACGTGGAGTGGCGGATGCGCACGTCATCCCGGATGGCGTCGTCGGGCGCGTTCTCGACCCGGACGCAGCTTGCCGCGCGCTCAAATCCATGGGCGCACTGCACCCGGACCTGATCGACCGTCACCTGGCCACATTCGGCAAAGGTCAACACGCCGAAGAGGGAATTGCCCCGCACGAGTTCGGCCATGCGGCTCTCGGCCGCCAGATTTTCCACCGTCACGCTCTCACAGGTACGGAAGAGCAGCGCGCACTCCCGGCGCTCGATCATGAGACGCGTGCCGGGACCGCTGCCGCTGAGCTGGAGGTGGCCCTTGCCCTCGACCGTTACGGTGTCGTCCAACACGTAGTCGCCCACAGCGAAACAGATCTGGGCATCGCCCCGGGACGGGATGGCATCGAATACCGCCTGTAAATCAGACCCGGGCGTGACGTGGAAGGTACAGCGACCGCCGTTGGTGCGGCAGAGAATATCCAGCGCGTCCTGGACCGTCTCGGCATTGGCCAGTTCCGGCCGGCAGTTGCGGTTGTCGTACTTCACGTCCTCGGCGTGAATGTCGCACAGTGGCGGGAAGAAGCAGCGGCAATCCGCCACGACTTGCCAACCGTTGGCGTCCCGGTCGACCAGGGCCAGCGGACAATAGTGGTGGGCAACGCCGTGGGGCAGCTGCGGCAAGGGCTCGCCCGTACCCTCGTCGATTGGCCACAGCACGCCGCCCGTATTCGTCCGGGCCGGAATGAGCCAGTAATCGCCCGTGCGGAAGTTGCCGCCTGCCGGATCGAAGCGCGCTTCCACGCCTTCCTCCAGGGCCAGAAAACCGTCATTGTCGGCCGCTACCTCCACGAGCAACGCGCCGGCCGAGTCCCAGCGCCGGATGGTTGGCCCCGGACCGAAAGCCGAGAAGTTTACGCTATTGGCCGCGGGATCATCCGGATCGGCGATGGTGGCCGGATCGATGGTCAGTTCAAGCCCCTGGACGTCGAGCAACTGCACCAAGATCCCCGGTTCCCCCCGCAACGTGCGCCCATCGTCGCTCAGTTCAACCCAGTCGCCGGTATGAAAGCCCAGATTGTCATCCCGACCGGCATCGGCAATGGTCAGCACATCGCCGTCTTGTCCGGTCCAGGCGGTGACGACGGAGCCGTTTTCCCGGCTCCATTTGAAGGTGGCTACGTCCAGCGCGCCCGGCGTGTGAATCTCAACGCGGTAGAGTTGGTTCTCCAGGCGGCGAAAACCCGCACCCGGCGGAATGAGGCAGGGCTGTTCAATCTGGGGCGCAGGCTGCGCACGGGCCGCGAGGCTGCCCGCGCCGGCCGCGTCGGCCGGCCGCCAATCCACGCCGAAATCGCCGCAGGTTGCGTCATCCGGTACGGGCGCCAGCTTGACCTGGGCGATCAGTTGGAGACGGGTGGCCGTGTCCGGCCCGCCCAAGGCGACCTCCCGGATTGCCGGATCTTCCAGCGCGGTTATGTGACGTTCCCAGACGTCCAGGTAGGCCAGGAAACGTCGTCCCGTTTCGGGCAACGCGCCGCCCGGGTAATGGGGCTGCTCGGTGAAGGCCACAGGCGCCGGATTCGCGCAGAGGATGCCGTGGGCGTAGTAGCGTCCGGCTCCAATGCGCAGGTTGCCGCCCACGACGGAGATACCATAGCCTGCGGCGTTCTTGGGAGCGCCGCAGGGGCCGATCACGTCCGCGTTCGTAGCCCGACCACGGGATGTGACGATGTCGAAGGCCTCATTCCAGTCGGCGTCAAGCTGGACGCGCCCCTGTTGCTGGCGGACCTGAGTGTATTGACGCTCGGGTCGAAACGTATCGCGGGTATAGTCGCCTTTCATGGCTCCCCTCCCTGAAAAATCAGCAATTTGCAAAAAACCGGAAATAGACCGCGGATGCGGCGGCTTTGCGCGGATTTGAAATCAGTCCCAATCGGTCGCATGCGCCTAATCCGCGGTCTATCATCACGTCACAAAAAAGAGCCCCGTCTGCAGCCCGAAGGGCAGATATTCGTCCAAGGCGGCGTGCAGATTGGCCTCGCGCTGGGGCTGGCGCAGGTGCTGAAAGGCGCCCATCTCGGCGCCATCTTCGGCGCCCGTGCGCAGCTCCCGCGCGCAGCCCAGGCTCAATTGACCATAGCCGGGCCGACCGAAACGTGTGTCAGTAAACTGGGGACGCAGACGTAACGCAGCGGCGGCCTGCTGATCCGGATCTGCAGTTCCCTC
>CAYZLP010000572.1:0-3986 GCA_964478635.1 uncultured Caldilineaceae bacterium | reverse complement strand
GCGGACCTGTTCAAAGGCCTGCTGATTCTCATATTCGGTCGGTTCGGTACCACCCCATCCCCAGGTGCGGTAGGGATCGCCCACCGGCGCGCCGCCCACGAAGTTGAGTTCCGCCCAGATCACGTCTGTGTCCTGACTCAACGTTTGGACTACATTGCGCGCGTCTTCCAGCTCATCGTCCAGACGAAAGAGATAGATATCGCCAGAAGCAAGGAGCGCACTGCCGACGCTCATACCGTGATTGGCGGCAAAGGCTTCGGGCGCTGCATCGGGCGCAAGGCGCACAACAACCTCGCTCGCTTCATAATCATCGTGTTTGATGCGCGTTGCCTGAAAGACGCCGCCCGACCCGGGCAGGCCTTCAACCTCAACCCATTCCCCCACGGTCGGCACGGGTGAGTCTATGCGCGTCTCAGCCGTGGCTATGAAGGCCAGGGTGGTATCGTATTCCGTCAAGATCGACCATTCACCGACACCATCGGCGGCTTCGGGCCGAACCAGCACCACGCCCTCGTGCTCCTCGCCATCATCGTCGCCCCCCGGGTCTTCCGCCGATTGGCGCTCGATCTCAAGCGCCAGGAGCGTGTCGTCTTCCTGTCGGGTCGCCCTCACATCAACGCGATCGCCGACCACTGGAATGCCTTCATCGAATTCCGTTTCATCCGTGGCCCGGAGCGTGCGCGTGCGGGAATCGGCGCTCTCGTCATCCCGGATGCGCCAGATGCCAACCCCGTTGGCCTGGTTTGGCGCACCGATCACGGTTCCCTCAAAATCGATTTCATCTTCGTCATTCGCCGCGGCCCAAGCCATGGGGCCGGATCCGAGAGCGATCAAGACGGCCAAGGCCAAGAAAGCGACCATGAGCCAGATCCGGCGGTTGTTGGTTTTCATCATCGTGACAGTCCCTCTTCGCTGTACTTCTTTCCTATTGAATCGCATGGAATGAGGCCCAAAAATATGGGTGGTCATCCCGGCCAATGCTGGCCTGTTGGGCTTGGCGCAGGGCGGCTGCCGGCCGCGTCACGCCATTGGCTTGCAGGCTGCAATAAAAATCATCCATGAGCGCAGCGGCGCTGGCGTCATGCAGGTTCCACAAGCTGGCGACAAGCCGTCGCGCGCCGGCCCCGAGGAATCCCCGCGTGATGCCGATCACGTCACCGCCGCCGTGGACGTGGCCCGCCCCGCTTTCACAGGTACTGAGCACAACCAACTCGGCGCGCACCTTCAGTTCATAGAGCGCCCGCACATCCAGCCAGCCGTCGGCCAACTTGAGCGCGGAGAAATAGGGATTGGTGGCGCGGAACAGTCCGTGCGTCGCCAGATGGATGATGTCGGCCTCACCGGCCGAGGCGGCAAAATTGGCGCGGGTCGCCGCTGCATCGCAGTAAGCGTGCGCCTGTTTGAAATGGGCGGCGGCATTCGTCACTTCCTCCCGGGTATGGGGGATCCCCGGCTCCGACAGGGCAAAGCCGGCAAAGGCGACGCCCTGTGGGCCAGGGTGCTGCGCGCGTGCCGTGCGCAGCAGCTTCACGGCCACGCTCACGCCCGGCGCATAGGCGCATTCGTGCTCTTCTACCAGAAAGCGCTGGCCGTCAAAAAGCGCATGGAACGGCAGCTGGTGCAGGGGGCCATGGGGCACGATCAGCAGTCGCGGACGAGTCAAATGCGATCGAACCGGGCGAATGAGCTGATCGTAGAGCGTGGCCAGTGCGCCCCGGGCGCCTTCCAGAAGATGGGCATGGCGGCGCAGCCGATATTCGGGCCCGACCTCGGCACGGCCCAGTTGGAAGCGCCACTCGCGCAGCGCTTCCAGCAGCGCAGCGTTGGGCGCCAAACGCACCGCGGAGACCCGACGCCGGTCGACAACGAACACTACCCCCAGATCGGACGCGCTTGGCGCGTCCCGTGTCGTTGACGATTCCGCGGGATACCCAGCGCTCGTGAAGTAGACCAGCGCCTGCTCATCTTCGGCCAGCACGGCCTGGAGATCGCCCAGCGCGACCGGTTCGGCATCACGCAGCGCCGGCGCGCGCCGCCACGCAATCTGCTGCAGGGCCGCCTCCCGGGCCGCTACCGCTTGCGAGACAGCAACGAGCGATCGACGGCTGTCGCCTGCATCGCCCAGCAGCCGGTTGTAGAGCCAATGCAGTTCCTGGTAGATCTCTTGGCGGCGGGCTTCGAGATTAGGGTCGTCAGAAACGGGGAGATTGGCCAGAAGACGCTCGAGCAGCGTTTGGGAGTGGGCGCGCGCGACCACGTCAAAGGCGAGGGCTACGGCCTCTTCCGAGGCCCCTGGATCTTCCAGCAACGACCGGATGAGATCGCTGTATACGACGGCCTTGTCATCCAAATAGGCCGTACGCGCTTCCTCCAGCGGCAGGGCGGCCCGCTGGTTCTCAATCAAATCCACGGCCGCGGAAAAGTGACGTCGGGCCTGCTCGAGTTCGCCGTTCGAGTAGGCAAGCCGCCCCCGAAGGTGTTCGAGCTGATAGCGAAAATGGGGCAGTGCACCGGCAGGGGCCAATTCTTCCAGCAACGCAGTCGCCCGGTCCAGGCCGGCCGCCGCAAGCGCATCATCCGCCAACGCCAAACCTAGCCGCGCGCGCAACAGCCCCTGTTCCAGGGCCAGCTGGCCGCCCTCGCTTTCCGGTGACGATGGATCGGGCAACAGTTGAACAGCCTGGGCCGGCGCGCCGCGGTACATGGCCACAGTGGCTTCCGCCAGCTGCGTGCGGATCCGCCAGTATTCGTTGCCCAAATCGGCGAAGATTCCGGCCGCTTCGGCCAGGGCAGTCGCGGCGGCGGCAGCATCATTGTTACGCAGTTGCAGTATGCCAAGACCATACAGCGTCTGGCCCAATTCATAGGGCCGGCCGTCGGCGCGGGCGATCCGCTCGGCCCGATTCAGGGCCACTTCGGCCTCGGCAAGCAGATTGAGGGCCAGGTAGACCCCGGCCTGTTCCAGGAAGAGCATGTCCGCCTGACGCAACCGGTCGAGTTGCAGGTCGCCGGCCGTTTCGCCGGCCGCAAACGCGTCAGTGCCCAGCAGATCGTCGGCCGCTTGATTGAACGCCGCGATCGCCTCCCCATAGCGTCCAGTCCGGGCGAAGAGCGCGCCCAGATTTGTCTGGGCGCGCCCCAGGTTCAAAGCGTCTCCCTGGGCCGCAAACCGATTCCCAGCCGCAAGCAGGGCGGTTTCGGCGGCGCCAATCTCGTCGAGATACATCCACGACACGGCCCGGTTCAGTTCAAGGTGCGCCAATTCGTGTTGGGCAGCCCGATCTTCTTCGGCTATCTCGGCCAGAAGCGCAGCGGCGGCGACATAGGACGGGAGCGCAGCGGCGTGGCGGTCCTGCACGCTGTAGAGGTTGGCGAGATTGCGCCACGCCACGGCCAGCAGGGGCTGCAGCACAGGCTGCTCGTCGGCCCGCGCGCTCAGCTCCGTCAACGCCGTGCGTATGGCCGCTTCCGCCTCGGCATAGCGCCCCTGCTCCGCCAGAATCTGGGTGAGCCCCAGGTAGCTGCGCGCGCGGGATGGGCCCCACTGCTCCGCCTGCCAGGCCGCTTGGGCAGCGCGCAGGCTCTGCTCGGCCTCCCCCATTTCGCCTTTCACAAGCCAGTGGCGCGCTCGGGCATAGGCGATGCTCCCGCGCACGCCCGGCTCATCCTGGGCTCCCGGCAGGAGTTTGGTGGCCAGATCCAGAAGTGCGCCGGCCAGATCGGGCAGCGACTCAGCAGCGGCGAGCGCGGCGCTGCTGAGCTGGAGCAGTCCCGTATCTCCCGGACCGGCCTGTTCGATCAACCAGCTGCGGGCCTGGTCCGGCTGTAGGGTAATCAGATGGCGGAGCGCGGCCTCATCCCAAGGGGCGCCGCCCAACCCCGCCGGCGTCACATCGCTCATGAGAGATCCAGGGCCTCAACTACCAGATGGCTGCCGTCCTGTCCATAGACATTGAGGCGGTAGTGACCGGCCGGCAGATCGCGCA